>CALBHI010000183.1 GCA_937894535.1 uncultured Verrucomicrobiota bacterium | reverse complement strand
TCCGCGTGAACCCGATCCTTCCGATCTTCGTCGTCTTCGGCAGCTCGGCCACCTTGTTTTTCTGGGCCAAATGGATGGGCAAGATCATCGGCGCCGAACCCGGCGAACGCCCCGTGCCTGACGACACCCACTCGCTGGAACTGATCGTGCTGGCGGTGCTGACCGCCCTGGTGATCGTCTGCTGCGCCGTTTTCCCCTGGATCGCCGAAGTGCTGATCGACCCCTACGTGATCGCGGTCTATGGCCAGAGCATGGTGCTCGACCGCGAAACCATGGTCGTCATGTCGATCATGCTGCTGCTCGTAGCCCTGCTCCCGCTGAGCCTGCTGTACCGCGGCGGCGACCATTTCCGCCGTGTTTCGCCGTACCTCGGCGGAGCCAACTACGACCACCCCTACCGGTTCACCGGCTCCGCCGGCAAGGAATACGCCATGGGTTTCCGAAACTACTACCTCGCCCAGTACCTGCCGGAACGCCCGATGCAGCGCTGGGGTATCGCCGCCTCCCTCGTGTTGATGGCGGCCATCCTCGTGATGGTGACCGTATGACCCGCAATTTCCTCGCCGGATTCGCCTACCTCCTGCTCGCTCCGGTGATCGGCGCGCTGCTCGCCGGTGTCGACCGCCGCATCACCGCGCGGATGCAGGGCCGCCGCGGTCCACCGATCCTGCAACCCGTCTACGACCTGCTCAAGCTCATGCACAAGGAGTCGATCGGAGCGCGGCGCACCGGACATTTCTTCGTGCTCGGCCACCTGGTGTTCATGATGGCCGCCGGCTTTGAGTTCTTTTTTGGCGGCGACCTGCTGATCGTGATCTTTGCGTTCGCCCTCTCGAGCATCTTCCTGGTGCTCGGCGCCTATGCGGCCCACTCCCCGTTCAGCCATATCGGCGCCGAACGCGAATTGCTCCAGATGATGGCCGCGGAACCGATCCTGTTGCTGACCGCAATGGGTTTCTACATCGCCAACGGCAGCTTCCGCGTCGAGGAAATCTCGGCCAGCCCGGTACCCGCGCTGCTCTGGCTTCCAGGTATCTTCGCCGCCCTCGCGTTCATCCTGACCATCAAGCTGCGCAAGTCGCCGTTCGACCTCGCCACCTCGCACCACGCCCACCAGGAAATCGTCAAGGGACTGACCACCGAGTTTTCCGGCTTATCGCTGGCCATCATCGAGGTGACGCACTGGTACGAAACGATCATGCTGCTCGGCATCTTCTACCTCTTCCTCGCCCCCTACCCGGCCGCCGCGGTCCTGCTTGTCGCCGTGGTGTACTTGCTGGAGATCCTGCTCGACAACACCAGTGCCCGCATGAAGTGGCAGTGGGCGATGAAAAGCTCGTGGACCACCGCCTCGCTGCTCGGCGCGATCAACCTGATCGTCGTGTACTACTGGCTGGGGGTGCAGCCATGAGCTTCTTGAAACGTTCCCCCTGGATTGTTCATTACGACGGCGCGAGCTGCAACGGCTGCGACATCGAGGTGCTGGCCTGCCTGACCCCGCGCTATGACGTGGAACGGTTCGGCGTGGTGAATACCGGCAACCCGAAACACGCCGACATCCTGCTGATCACCGGCTACATCAACGAGCAGAGCCAGCCGGTGGTGAAAGCCATCTACGAGCAGATGCCCGAGCCCCGCGTCGTGGTGGCGGTCGGCATCTGCGCGACCAGCGGCGGCATCTTCCGCGAGTGCTACAACACCAAGGGCGGCGTGGACTCGACCATTCCCGTGGATGTCTACGTGCCGGGATGCGCCGCGCGCCCTGAATCGATCATCGACGGCGTCGTCAAGGCCATCGCCGTGCTCGAGGAGAAACACCTGGCCATGAAGAAGGCGCGTGCAGCATCATGATCCCCGAACAAGTCATCCATGACATTGAACCCGCCGCCCTGCGCGAACGGACCGCCGCCTACCGGCGCGACGGCTGGCGGCTGGTGCAGATCTGCTCGACCACCCTCGACGTCTTCGAATTGAGCTACAGCTTTACCCGGGACGACCGCTTTGAACACCTCCGGTTGCGTCTCCCCCTCGAGGGCGCGCAGGTTGACAGCATCACCGAGGAGTACTTCGGTGCCTTCGCCTACGAGAACGAGATCCACGACCTGTTCGGCATCCGTTTCGACGGCCTGAAACTCGACTACCTCGGCAATTTCTTCAAAACCTCGGTGAGCAAACCCTTCGCCACCAGCATGTGCGTGGTCACCGGAGGAAAAAACAATGGGTGAACGCACCGTCATCCCCTTCGGACCGCAGCACCCGGTACTGCCGGAACCGATCCACATCGACCTGGTGGTCGAGGACGAACATGTCGTCGAGGCGATTCCCTCCTTCGGCTTCATCCACCGCGGCCTCGAGAAGCTCGTGGAGAAAAAGGACTTTCACGAGTTCACCTACGTGGCCGAACGCGTCTGCGGCATCTGCAGCTACATCCACGGCATGGGCTATTGCCAGGCGGTGGAGACGGTGATGAACATCCAGATCCCGCCCCGCGCCAAATGGCTGCGCACCTTCTGGTGCGAACTGTCGCGCGCCCACAGCCACCTGCTCTGGGCCGGCCTGCTGGCCGATGCCTTCGGCTTCGAGAACCTGTTCATGCAGTGCTGGCGGATCCGCGAAACCGTACTCGACGTGATCGAGGAAACCACCGGCGGCCGCGTGATCTTCGGCTCCGCCAAGATCGGCGGCGTACGCCGCGATGTGGACAACGACACCCTGAAGCGGTGCGCCGTGAAGATCGCCTCCGCCGCGGCCGAGTTCGAGGAGTTGAAGAAGGTCTTCCGCGACGACTACTCGGTGAAGCAGCGCCTGTGCGGGATCGGCATGCTCTCCCGCGACGATGCCTGGACCCTCGGCGCGGTCGGCCCGACCCTGCGCGGCAGCGGTGTCCGCACCGACACCCGGCTGGAAGGTTATGCCGCCTACAACGAACTGAAGATCGAGCCGATCGTCGAGACCGCCTGCGACAGTTATGCGCGGTGCATGGTCCGGATGCACGAGGTTACCCAATCCTTCGACCTGATCCAGGAAATCGCCGCCCGCACCCCTGAAGGCCCGGTCTTCGAAAAGCCCTCCGGCTATCCGAACGGCGAATACTTCGCACGCCTCGAACAACCCCGCGGCGAGGTGATCTATTACGTCAAGGGCAACGGCACCAAGAACCTTAGCAGGTTCCGCGTCCGCACCCCCACCTTCGCCAACATCCCGCCCCTGCTCCACATGCTGCAAGGGTGCGAACTGGCCGATGTCGGCCTAATTGTCCTGACCATCGACCCCTGCATCAGTTGTGCGGAACGCTAACCATGAAACCACTCGCCATGACCAAGTTGTCGCTGAAGAGCCTGTTCAAGGCCCCGGCGACCGTCGCCTACCCGGCGATCCCGCGCGAGTACTTCACCGGCACCCGCGGCCGGATCCTGATCGAACCGTCCACCTGCAACCTGTGCGTCATCTGCGACGTCCGCTGCCCGACGAAGGCCATCAAGGTGGACCGCAAGGGACAGACCTGGACCATCGACCGCCTGCGCTGCATCCAATGCGGAGCCTGCATCGAAGCCTGCCCCCGCAAATGCCTCAGCAACGAGAACCGCTACTCCGACCCGGTCACCCACAAGGAAACGCTGACCGTGCCGATTCCCTTCGTGCCCCCCGCCCCGAAGCCGAAACCGGCCACGTCTGCCGCCGCCCCCACACCGGCCCCGGCACCCGCGGCCACCCCGGAGAACAGCGATGCAAAAGACCGTCCCGTTTAGCATGGCCATCGAGTGCCGGTACCCCGAACAGATCGCCGTCTGCATCGCGCGTGATGCCGCCGGCATGCTCAACCCGATGACCATCGGCTGGTTTATGCCGGTTTCGATGCGCCCCCCCATGCTGGCCCTTGCCGTCGGCAAGACTCGGCATACCCACGACGCCATCCTCCACGCCCGGTCGTTCGTACTCGCCCTGCTGTCCGAGCCACAGGCGGACATTGCCCGCCACTTCGGGACCCACAGCGGCAACACCTGCGACAAATTTGCCGCCATGCCCGGTTGCCTGACCCGGCCGGCCGCCAAGGTGGACGGCCTCCTGCTCACCGAAGCCGTGGCGAACTTCGAATGTGAACTGCGCCAGACCGTCGACGCCGGCGACCACACCGTGTTTTTCGGCGAGGTGGTCAACGCCACCGTGACCGACAATCCCCTCAACCGGATGTTTACCCTGGTCAAGGCGGAACACCTGGATGGGGTTCGACAGAAAACCACATAACGCGAGGTACCATGAACGCGACACCGGCAACGCCAGCGGTGGCTGGCGACGAGAAGCGGTGGCGGCTGGTCGAGGCCGTCATGCGCCGCTGCGGATTCCGCGGCGACGCCCTGATTGAAACCCTGCACGCCGTGCAGGAAACCTACGGCTACATTGACGAGACCTCCATGCGCCGGGTAGCCGCCGCCCTGAACCTGCCTCTGAGCAAGGTATATGGCGTGGCCACGTTCTACCACTTCTTCCATCTGAAGCCGCAGGGGCGGCACACCTGCGTGGTCTGCCTCGGCACCGCCTGCTACATCAAGGGGGCCGACGCGATCCTCCAGCGGTTGCGCGAACGTTTCGGCATCTCTGCTGGCGAAACCACCCCCGACAAACACCTGTCGGTCATGACCGCCCGCTGCGTCGGCTCGTGCGGTCTGGCCCCCGCCGTGGTGCTGGATCAACAGACCCTCGGTCATGTCGGCCCCGAAGACGTCGTCCACCATATCGAGGAGCTCCCGTCATGACCCCCGAAGCCCTCCAACAAATTGCCAAGGCGGAAAGGGACGCCACCGCCCGCCAACCCCAGCGCATCGGGGTCTGCACCGCCGCCGGTTGCCTGTCGTGCAAAAGCGGCGAGGTCCTGAAGAACCTCCAGAGCGCCCTTGAACGCCGCCCGGACATCCCGTACCGCGCCGCCGGGGTCGGTTGCATGGGCCTCTGCGCGCACGGCCCGCTGGTCTCGGTCGAGCCGGACGGTCTGCTTTACCAGGATGTGAAACCGAACGACGTGCCCGCGCTGGTCGAGTCGCTGACCACCAAACCGCTGGCCGAGAAACGCTGCGATACCTCCGCCCCGTTTTTCATCCGCCAAACCAAGGTCGTGCTCGACAAGTTCGACGTCATCCAGCCCGAGCGCCTTGAATCGTACCTCGCCGCCGGCGGTTACACCGCGCTGATGGAGTGCGTGACCCGGCGCAGCCCGGCTGAGATCCTCGACGAAGTGAAGCGCAGCGGTCTGCGCGGCCGCGGTGGTGGCGGCTACCCGACCGGACTCAAGTGGGAAACCGTGGCCAAGGCCGCCGGCGCGCGAAAATACGTGATCTGCAATGCCGACGAGGGTGATCCCGGCGCGTTCATGGACCGCAGTGTGCTCGAATGCGCCCCGCACCGCGTACTTGAGGGCATGGCCATCGCCGGCCTCGCCATCGGGGCATCGGCGGGCTACATCTACGTGCGCGCGGAATACCCGCTGGCCATCGCCCGCCTCAAGCTCGCCATCCGGCAGGCGGAAAAATTCGGATTGATCGGCGATCACATCTGCGGCTCCGCCTTTTCGTTCAAGGTGGAGATCCGACTCGGTGCCGGCGCGTTCGTCTGCGGCGAGGAAACGGCGCTGATCGCCTCGATCGAAGGTCGCCGTGGCCAACCGCGCCCACGCCCGCCGTATCCGGCCGAACGCGGACTCTGGGGCTTCCCCACGCTGATCAACAACGTGGAGACCTTCGCCAACATTTCCGCGATCATCACCCGCAGCGCCGACTGGTTCGCCTCGATGGGCACCGCCACCAGCAAGGGCACCAAGGTATTTGCCTTGGCCGGGCGGATCCAGAACACCGGCCTGATCGAGGTGCCGATGGGCATCAGCCTGCGCGAGATCATCTACGACATGGGCGGCGGGGCACCCGGAGGCCATTCGGTCAAAGCCGTGCAGACCGGC
>CALBHI010000182.1 GCA_937894535.1 uncultured Verrucomicrobiota bacterium | reverse complement strand
TCGCCCCGCTGGCGGAAATGTTGCGGCTGAACGGGTACAGCACCGGCGCCTTCGGCAAGTGGCACGAAACGGCCGCGTGGGAAACGAGCGTGTCGGGTCCGTTCGACCGGTGGCCCACGCATCAGGGTTTCGACAAGTTCTACGGGTTCATCGGTGGCGAAACCGACCAGTGGGCGCCGCTTATTTACGATGGGGTCAAGAAGGTTAATCCGCCCAAACGCGAAAACTATCACTTCACCGACGACATGACCGACCAGGCCGTCAACTGGGTTCGCGCCCAACAATCCCTGACGCCCGACAAGCCCTTTTTCATCTACTACGCGCCGGGGGCCGTGCATGCGCCGCACCATGCCCCGCCGGAGTGGATCGCCCGATTCCGCGGCCAGTTTGACGCCGGCTGGGACAAGGTTCGCGAGGCCAGCTTCGAGCGCCAGAAGCAGGCCGGCATCATCCCGGCGGACACGCAACTGCCCCCGCGCCCCGAAGCAATCAAGGCGTGGGACACGTTGTCGGCGGACGAACAGAAGTTGTTCGCCCGTCAGGCGGAGGTCTTTGCAGGTTTCGTCGCACATACCGACCACCAGATCGGTCGACTCGTCTCCGCGATCGAGGAGATGGGGGAGATGGACAACACGCTCATCTTCTACATCGCCGGCGACAATGGCACGAGTGGCGAGGGCGGGCCGGTCGGCATGTACAACGAGATGACATATTTCAATTTCGTCCGTGAAAACGTCGCGGATCTGATCCCGCTCATGGACAAGTGGGGCAGCAAGGAGACGTTTCCGCACATGGCTTCCGGTTGGGCGGTGGCATTCAATTCCCCGTTCAGTTGGACGAAGCAGATCGCCTCGGATTTCGGCGGAACGCGCAACGGCATGGTCATACACTGGCCCAAGGGCATTGCCGAGCAGGGAGGTCTGCGAACACAATTCGGACACGTGATTGACGTCGCCCCGACCGTGCTCGAAGCGGCCAGCCTGCCCGAGCCCAAGGTGGTTAATGGAACCCCGCAGACGCCCATCGAGGGCACGAGTCTGCTTTATACCTTCAACGACGCGGACGCCAGTGAGCGCCACGTCACGCAATACTTCGAGATCTTCGGCAACCGCGCCATTTATCACGACGGCTGGCTGGCGCGCACCCTCCATCGTTCCCCGTGGGACATGGGCGAACAGAAGCCGCTGGCGGACGACGTGTGGGACCTTTACCATGTACGCGAAGATTTCAGCCTCGCCAACAACCTCGCCGCCGCGCACCCGGACAAGCTGGAGCAGATGAAGGCGCTCTTCATGGAGGAGGCGGCAAAATACCATGTCCTTCCCATCGACGACCGGGTCGGCATCCGGATCAACGCCGCCACCGCGGGCCGGCCGGACCTGATGGGAACGCGCACGACCCTTGACCTGTTCGAGGGTATGCAGGGCATGATGGAGAACACCTTCATCAATGTGAAGAACCGCTCGAAGACCATCACCGCCAAGGTCGAAATTCCTGACGGCGGCGCATCCGGCGCGATCCTTGTCCAGGGCGGCCGGTTTGGCGGTTGGTCGCTGCACCTGCGCGAGGGACGTCCGGCCTACGAATACAACTTCCTCGGCCTGCAGCGGTTCGTGGTGGAGGCGCCCGACGCGCTGCCGCCGGGCCCGGCGACGATTGTCCTGGAGTTCGCGTATGATGGCGGCGGACCCGGCAAAGGCGGACTGGCCACCCTGTCGGTCAATGGCGAGAAGGTGGCCGAGGGCCGCATTGAACGCACGCAACCGGCCATCTTTTCGGCGGACGAGACGGCGGATATCGGCCTCGACAACCAGACTCCGGTGGCGCTGGGCATCGGATACGGACCCGAGGAGACGCAGTTCGGCGGTAAGATCGATAAAGTCACCGTTCAGTTGAAGTAGGGAAAGGGGCGTCGTCGTATGGCTGATTGGAAGTCAAAGGTTGGCGCGGAGTTGCACGGACTGATCGTGCCCATGGTCTTTTTCGCGGTTTGGTTTGGCTTTTTCGTCACCCTGAAGCAACTGATTCTGGCCGAATACGCCATCGCCTTCCGCGGTTTGTCCAAAATGGTCGTTGGGGCGTTGGTGTTGTCCAAGGTCGTGCTGATCCTGGAACATGTACCCCTGGGTTCATGGGTCGCCCGGCGACCGGCCTGGCTGGATGTGGTGCTGCGCACGTCGTTGTATGCAGTCGGTGTCCTGGTCGTTCTGGTGGTGGAACGGGCGTTCGAGACACGCCACGAACATGGCGGTTTTGCCGCAGCCGTGGGTGAAATGACGCAGGGTGTTCACCGGACGCATATCCTGACAACCGCACTTTGCGTTACTGCCGGGCTGCTTTCGTATAACATCCTCTCGGTCATACGGGATGCGTTTGGGAAGGGGTCTCTGGCGCGTGTATTCGCCAAACCAAGGGAAATGCGTGGTGAATGAAATACCTCAGGAGAAATGCCGAATGAAGAAATCCGTTGCACTAGCTGTTCTACTTGCTGCCATGGGTCTATCTGTGGTCCGTGCCGCATCCGTGTCGCTGCCGCCGGATCACGTGGCTGCTTTGGCCCGGGAGGCCTATGTCTATGGTTTCCCGCTGGTGGACAGTTACCGGATTCTCCATGCGTACTTCTCGGACACCCAGAACCCCCAGTATAAGGGGGCATGGAACCAGCTCCACAATATCAGCCGCGTCTTTACGCCCGAGGATACCGCCGTTCAGACACCGAACTCGGACACGCCGTATTCGATGCTCGGCTATGATCTGCGGACGGAGCCGTTGGTGCTTACCGTGCCTCCGGTCGAGGACGGCCGCTATTTCTCGATTCAGTTCATCGATGCCTACACGCACAATTTCTCCTACGTGGGGAGTCGTGCAACGGGCAACGATGGCGGATCCTTCCTGCTTGCCGGACCCGGTTGGACAGGCGAAGTACCTCCGGGCATTACCTCGGTCATCCGGTCGGAAACCGAACTCGGACTGGTGATCTACCGCACCCAGTTGTTCAATCCGGCTGATATCGAGAATGTGAAAAGGATCCAGCAGGAGTACAAGGTGCAAGGGCTTTCCGCATTTCTCGGCCAGCCCGCACCCGCGGCGGCTCCGGCCATTGATTTCATCGCTCCTCTGTCACCCGAAGAACAGAAAACCTCGCTCGCGTTTTTCAATATCCTGAATTTTGTTCTTCAGTATGCCCCGACCGTTCCGGAGGAGGTTGAACTCATGGAACGGTTCGCCCAGATCGGTGTCGGCGCGGGCATGACCATCGATGTTGCCTCGCTGCCTCCCGAGATCAAGCAGGCGTATGCCGACGGCATGGCCGATGCCTGGAAGACCCTCGGCAGCGTGATGAACGAGGTCTCCGCCGGCAAGGTCACTTCGGGCGACCTCTTCGGAACCCGGGAACACCTGAACGGCAACTATGCGTACCGTTTCGCCGCCGCCATCCTCGGTATCTATGGCAATTCGGCCTTCGAAGCGATGTATCCGGCCCTGCGGACGGATGCCGACGGCCATCCGCTCGATGGATCCCTGAACCGCTATACCCTGCACTTCGAACCAGGGAGCCTTCCTCCTGTCCATGCGTTCTGGTCGGTCACCATGTACAAGTTGCCAGAGAGCCTGCTTTTCGCAAACCCGCTCAATCGCTACCTGATCAACTCCCCGATGCTGCCGGATCTCAAGAAGAACGACGACGGCAGTCTCACGCTGTACATCCAGCACGACTCGCCGGGCGCGGACAAGGAATCCAACTGGCTGCCTGCTCCACAAGGACCGTTCTGGTGCGCGTTGCGCCTCTACTGGCCGAAGGACGATGCCTTGAACGGAACATGGAAGCCGCCGCATGTGACGGTGGCTCAATAGTATTTGCAATCCAGGAAACGAAGGAGAGCATGCAATGAACGCAAGATGCAGCAAAAAAATCATGTCGGCGCTGGTGGCTGGTGCCTGTTTGTTCGGCGGAATCGCGCAGGCAGAGACGCAAAGCCTGAGCCCGGACGAGGCACATGACATCGCCGTCGAGGCGTATGTCTATTTCTATCCGTTGATGTCGATGGAGGTCACACGGCTGCAGATGTCGAACATCGAGGCTGGCAAGGAGTTCGGGAAGGGGCCGATGAACGCCTTCCATCACATGCCGGCCTATCCGCCCGCCGACATGAAGGTCGTGGTGCGTCCGAATTTCGACACCCTGTATTCGTCAGCCTGGCTGGATCTGACGCAGGAGCCGATGATTGTTTCCGCCCCGGATACCGGTGGCCGCTTTTATCTCCTGCCCATGCTCGACATGTGGTCGGATGTGTTTGCCTCGCCGGGATGGCGTACCACCGGCACCAAGGCCGGTCACTTCCTGATAACGCCGCCGGGTTGGGAGGGTCAGGCTCCTGACGGTGTTGAGCGCATCAACGCGCCCACGCCGTATGTCTGGATCATCGGCCGAACCAAAACCGATGGCCCCGCGGATTACGAGGCGGTCCATGCCATCCAGGCCGGGTACGTCATTACGCCCTTGTCCTTGTGGGGCCAACAGGATGTTCCGGCTCCGACGGTCACGGTGGATCCCTCGGTCGATATGAAGACGCCGCCGAAGGTGCTTGTGGACACCATGCCGGCCGATCAGTACTTCACCCGTGCCCTTGAAGTGCTCAAGGTGAATCCGCCCCACGTTACCGATCAGCCGATCCTCGCCCGGATGAAGCGCCTTGGTCTTGAAGCCGGCAAGAGCCTCGACTATGCCAGCCTTGATCCCGTTGTCCGGCAGGCGCTGGAATCGTCCGTGGATGAGGCGCAGAAACTGATGCAGTGGAAGGTTGCTTCGCTGGCACGCATTGCCAACGGGTGGTCCATGAATACCGACACCATGGGTGTGTACGGGAACTATTACCTGAAACGGGCGATCGTAGCCCAGGTCGGTCTGGGCGCCAACCTGCCCGAGGACGCCATCTATCCGCTCAACCTGGCGGACAACAACGGCCAACCGCTGAATGGAGCGCACCGGTACGTGATTCATTTTGACAAGGGAAGTCTTCCGCCGGTGAATGGATTCTGGTCCATTACGCTGTATGACCAGGAGGGGTTCCAGGTTGCAAACGAGCTGAACCGCTTTGCCGTCAGCAGTTGGATGCCGTTCAACGTCAACCGCGATGGATCCCTTGACCTGTACATCCAGCATGATAATCCGGGCAAGGACAACGAGGCCAACTGGCTTCCGGCCCCTGAAGGACCATTTGGGTTGACCATGCGGCTCTATGCCCCCAAGTCGGATGCATTGACCGGGAAGTGGAATCCTCCGGTGGTGCAGCGGCAGCAGGATGCCGTGCTGGTCCCGGCACAGTAAAGCAAGGTTGAGGCAATCGCCGCACATGGTCGACTGGTTCTACACGCGGCCGTTGGTGCCGAGCGGAACGCTGGTCGTGGTGGCGTTGTCTCTGGCGGTCGTGGCCGGCATTTTGTTGATGCGGTGGTTGGTCTGTCGCCGGTCGTCGCGTGTGTGCGAGGGTTGCCCGCTGGTCGGCCGTTGAGCCATTGGTGGGCTGATGGCTTCGCGGTGTATGGGTTGGTGTATGCACATGGATGAGTACGTAAATCAAGGAGCTACAATGCGAACAGCGTCCGTCATCGTGGTCATGGGGTTGATGTTGGTTGCACGTTCGGCCGTGGCGGCCGACGAGGCGGCGGAGTTGGCCAAGAAGCTGGCCAATCCGGTGGCCAGTCTGGTCAGCGTGCCGTTGCAATACAATTACGATGAACACATCGGTCCGCGCGACGAAGGTTCGCAACATCGCCTGAATATCCAGCCGGTCATTCCGATCACCCTCGATGCGGAGTGGAACCTGATCTCCCGCACGATCGTGCCGCTCGTGGACCAGGACGACATTCCGGTCCGCGGGAAGGGGGATTCGGGTCTGGGTGACATTACCGCGAGCCAGTTCCTCTCGCCCAGGGAACCGACCTC
>CALBHI010000181.1 GCA_937894535.1 uncultured Verrucomicrobiota bacterium | reverse complement strand
CATCGTGGAGGAGCTCAAGGTGCGGATCTCGGCGCGGGATCTGGTGGGGCTGCACGCTATCGTCGAGGCGGAGGCGGATTGGCATCCGGGGGTGGTGGGGATCGTGGCCTCGCGTCTGGTCCAGCAATTTTACCGGCCGTCCATCGTCATCGGCATGGACGACCAGGGCCGGGCCAAGGGTTCCTGCCGCAGCATCTCCGGTCTGAACATCACCGAAACCCTGACCGCCTGCCGGGAACATCTGGTCAAGTTCGGGGGGCATGCCATGGCGGCCGGGATCGAAGTCGAATGGGACCGCCTCCCTGCGTTCCGGGTGGCATTTGAACAGGCGTGCCGCGAGCGTTTGGCCGGGATGACCTTGCAACCGGGTCTCACCATCGACGGTTGGGTCAGCCTGGATGCCCTTGACGAAAAGGCGATCCGGTGGCTGGACGGGATGCGACCCTTCGGCATGGGCAATCCCGAGCCGGTCTGGGCCGCGCGTGGCTTGCGGGCCAGCGGTGAACCGCGGGAGGTGGGGACCGGGCACCTCAAGTTGTTCCTGGTGGATGAAACCGGAGCCGAGCGGTCAGCGATCGGTTTTGGCATGTACCACCGCCCGGTGCCCCGGCTGCTGGACGGGGCTTTCCATATCCGGGTCGATACCTTCCGGGGTAGGCGGGAGATTGTCCTGCACCTCAAGGATTTCCGGGATAGTCCGTCGTGTTAACATTACCTGCGCCGATGGTTGCCCGGCGATCCCGGCACGCTCGGTTAGGATTCAGGTAAAATCGTTCAAACGGGCGCTTTTGCACTTGCGCCGCAACGGTTGTCAACCTATCTTGTCACGCTTCATCGGGAGTATCGTTATGTCCAAGATATGTAGCATTTGCGCCAAGTCATCGTTCATGGGTAACCGCATCATCCGCCATGGTTTGCCGAAGAAGTCTGGCGGCATCGGGTTGCACACCACCGGGATCACCCGCCGTCGGTTCAAGGCGAACATCCAGCAGGTGAAGGCGAACGTAAACGGCACGATCAAAACCATTTCGGTTTGCACGTCCTGCATCAAGGCCGGCAAAGTGGTCAAAGCATAGCGTTTCAACCTGGAGGTGGTCATGGCGGCTAACGAAAAGAAAAAAATCGGTACCGCTCAGCTGAGTTTTCAGGGCAAATCCGTCGACATGGACGTCTGGGAAGGAACCCAGGGCGAACGTGCGGTCGATATCAGTGATTTGCGCAAGAAGACCGGTTTGATCACCTACGATCCGGGTTTCATGAACACCGGATCGTGCGAAAGCTCGATCACTTTTGTCGATGGCGACAACGGTGTCTTGCGGTACCGCGGCTACGAGATCGAGGACCTCGCCAACCACTGCACGTTTGTCGAGGTGGCCTACCTGCTGATTCACGGCAAGTTGCCAACCCGCGACGATCTCCAGAAGTTTTCCCGCCTCCTGAATCTGCACTCGATGATTCATGAGGATATGCAGATTTTCTTCCGCAATTATCCCGAGCGGGCCCACCCGATGGCCATCGCCTCGGCGATGGGCGTGTCGTTGTCGAGTTTCTATCCGGAACTCGAGGACATCGAAGAGGAGAAGAACATCGCCGCGACCCGTTTGCTCTCCAAGCTGCGCACGATGGCGGCGATTTCCTACAAGAAGTTCATCGGCGAGCCCTTCATTTACCCGAGCAGCAAGCTGACCTACTGCGAAAACCTGCTGAACATGATGTTTGCCTCGCCGGTGGCCGATTACCAGATCGACCCGCTGCTGGTCAGGGCGATGAACCAGTTGCTGATCCTGCACGCCGATCACGAGCAGAATGCCTCTACGTCGGTGGTCCGCCTGGTCGGCAGCACCGGTGCCAACATCTACGCGTCCATCGCCGCGGGCATCTGCGCCCTGTGGGGTCCGTACCATGGCGGTGCGAACCAGGAAGTGATGGACATGCTGGAGGAAATCCAGCGCAGCGGCGGCGATGTCGATCTGATGATCAAGCGGGCGAAGGATCCGAACGACTCGTTCCGCCTGATGGGCTTTGGCCACCGCGTGTACAAATCGTACGATCCGCGCGCCAAGGTCGCCAAACGTATCTGCGAGGAAGTGCTGACCAAACTCGGCGTAAAGGATCCGTTGCTGGACATCGCGAAGCAACTGGAAGACCGGGCCTTGTCCGACAAGTACTTTATCGATCGCAAGCTGTACCCGAACGTCGACTTCTACACCGGCATCACCTACCGGGCGATGGGCTTCCCGACCAACATGTTCACCGTGTTGTTCGCGATCGGCCGCTTGCCCGGCTGGATCTCCCAGTGGTACGAACTGCACGGGGATCCGGCCCAGAAGATCGGACGTCCACGCCAGGTTTATACCGGGCCGACCAAACTCGACTTCGTGCCGATCGAGCAGCGCAGTTGAGCCACGGCCGGTTACGGCCAGCCCCACCATGTCGGACGCGCGCGAACCATCCCAACGGGTCAAGGAATGCGCCTTTCTGGAAGGCGTGTTGCGCCGTTGTCCCGGGCACCTTCCCACGATGGAAGCGCTCGGCGACCTTTACACCAAGCTGGGTCGCATCGACGAAGGCCTGGTCATCGACGAATCCCTCACCCGGGCGGATCCCCGGAATCCGACCTATGCCTACAACCTTGCCTGCAGTTTGGCCCTGACCGGTCAAAAGGAACAGGCCATCGCAGCACTGAACCGTGCGGTGCACCTGGGGTATGACGACCTGGAATGGTTGTTGAAGGACGACGACTTGGATTCGATCCGCAAGCATCCCCACTTCGTGCTGATCCTGGTCCAGCTCAAGAGCCGCCAGAACAATTCCCCGGCAACCTGACCGGCTGGTCAGATCGTCGCTTCGAGCATGTAGGTGAGGTGCGGGGCGTACAACTCCGGTTCGAGCAGGAAGGAGTCGTGGCCCTTTTCCGAGTGCACGGTGATATGCCGGTGGTCAACCCGGCACTTCGCCAGGATTTCGCACATCTGCTCCTGCTGATGGGGCCGGAAACACTCATCCGACTCGATGCTGAAGACCAGGTACTTCTGTTTGCGGCAGGCGGCGAACACCGCCCGCAGGGATTTCTTGCGGGTGTCCCGGAGCAGGTTGAAGCGTTGCCAGGCATCGATGATGCGCAGGTAGGTGTTGGCGTCGAACCGGCTGACGAATTTGAAGCCCTGGCCGCGCAGGTAGGACTCCACGCGGTTGCTCATCCAATACCACTTGTCGTTGTCCTCCTCGGGCCGGATCACTTCCTTGCGGGCGCGCCGTTCCATCATCTCCAGCGAGACGAAGGTCTTGTGGCTGATCATGCGGGCGAGGGCAAGGCCGCGGTCGGGACGCGGTCCGTTGTAGTAGTGCCCGCCGTTGAAGAACTTGTCCTCTTCGATGGCGCAGATCTGTTCGTAGTTGAAGATGCGCTGGTGGATGGAGGTCTCCACCCCGGAGGCGATAGGAATGACGATACGGACGCGGTTGGGATAGCGCACCGCGAAGTTGATCGCGCACATGCCGCCGAGCGACCCGCCGATCACCGCATGCAATTTGCGGATGCCGAGGTGATCAAGCAGCTGAACCTGCGAATCCACGATGTCGCCAATCATCACCGTGGGAAACGAGCGGCCGTAGGGCTCCTGGGTGCCGGGTTTCAGGGACACCGGTCCGGATGACCCGTAGCAGCCGCCGAGGTAGTTGGCGCACACCACGAAAAACTTCCGGGTGTCGATCGCTTTGCCCGGACCGATGAAATCATCCCACCAGCCCACCACCATTTCGTCCGTCCACAACGAACCGGCCTCCGGCACCGACCGGTTGATCCCGGCCGCATGCTGGCTGCCGCTCAGGGCATGGAACAGCAGGATCGCGTTGTCGGCCTTCGGCGACAGGGTGCCGTAGGTTTCGTACGCGACGGTGATCTGGTCCAGCTTTTCGCGCGACTTGAAGACGAAGGGCTTGCGCGGGTTGCCGAAGGTGAAGAACTGGGTCTTCACCCGGCCGACCGAGCCGCGTGTGACGGGATGACGGGTGTTCTTTTTCACAGGATCAGCGCTGGCTGGCCGACAAGGCCTGATCAAGGTCGGCGGTGATGTCGTCGATGTGCTCGATGCCCACGGAGAGGCGGACGAGCTCGGGACGGATGCCGCCGGCGAGTTGCTGTTGTTCGTTCAGTTGGGAATGGGTGGTGGTCGCCGGATGGATGGCCAGGCTCTTCGCATCGCCCACATTCGCGACGTGCGAATGCAGCTTCAGCGCGTTGATGAACTTCGAGCCGGCTTCGCGGCCGCCCTTGATGCCGAACACCACCATCGACCCGCCCTTGCCGCGCAGGTACTTCACGTTGCGTGCATATTCCGGATCGTCCTTCAAACCGGGGAAGCGCACCCACTCGACCAGCTTGTGGGCCTTGAGGTACTCGGCGACGGCGAGGGCGTTCTGGCAATGACGTTCCATGCGCAGGGGCAGGGTCTCGATGCCCTGCAGGAACATCCAGGCATTGTCCGGCGCGATGCAGGCGCCGAGGTTGCGGAGCGGGACGGTGCGCATGCGCAGGATGTAGGCCAACGGGGCCAGCGGGGCGGGGAGATCGTGGCCCCAGCGCAGGCCGTGGTACGAGGTGTCCGGCGCATCGAAAAGCGGATGTTTGCCGGCACCCCAGGGGAAACGCCCGGAGTCCACGACGATGCCGCCGATGCCGGTGCCGTGGCCGCCGAACCACTTGGTCAACGAGTGCACAACGATGTCGGCGCCGTGATCCAGCGGGCGGGTGAGGTAGGGGGTCGAGAAGGTGGCATCGACGATCAGCGGGATGCCGTGGGCCTTGGCGATTGCGCCCACCGCGTCGAGGTCGGTCACTTCGAGCGCCGGGTTGGACACGGTCTCGCAGAACAACGCACGCGTCTTGCCGTCGATCGCCTTCGCGAAGTTTTCGGGATCGGTCGAGTCGACAAGCTTCACCTTGATCCCCAGCGCCGGCAGGATGTCGTTGAACTGGGTGTAGGTGCCGCCGTACAGGTTGCGAGCGGAGACGATGTTGTCACCGGCCTGGGCGAGGTTGATCACCGCGTAGAAGATCGCTGAGGTGCCGGAGGCGATGCCGAGGCCGGCCATCTCGTGTGCGCCTTCGAGCAACGCGACGCGCTTCTCCAGCACGTCGGTGGTCGGGTTCATCAGGCGGGTGTAGATGTTGCCCAGTTCCTTCAGGGCGAACAGGTTTGCCGCGTGTTCGGTGTTCTTGAACTGGTAGGCGCTGGTGCGGTACACCGGAACGGCGCGGGACAGGGTGGTGGGGTCGGGTTGTTGGCCGCCGTGCAGGCAGAGGGTCTCAAGTTTCATGTGCGTATCCTTTCCTCGTCGTGTCGTTTCAACACCAAGAGTGTACGCGTTACCCAGCCCGCCGATTTCCCGCCAGGGAACTCATCGTTTCCCCGGCAACCGGCCGGGGCTGGCGTTGGCACCTTGCTCCCTCGGGGGATAGGTTGCTGGGCGGTCCAAGGGCCAGATCCCTCGCGCCACTCTGGATGCATTATCACGGTAATGACATCTTCCGGTTTACCGGAAACTGAACCGATACCATACGGCATCACCGTGCGACGTCAATGGGAAACTCCGGCCTATCCACTTGCCGCAGGGGGTTTTAGGTTTTACCATGGCCCCCCATGAACCCATGGGATGAACGGTACAGCGCCGAAGGCTATGCGTACGGAACCGAACCGAATGACTTCCTCCGTGAACACGCACACGTGCTGGCTGGCCCGGTCTTGTGCCTCGCCGAGGGCGAGGGCCGTAATGCCGTGTATCTGGCCATGCGGGGCCTGGATGTGACGGCGGCGGACCAGTCGCCGGTGGGGATGGCCAAGGCGAAACGATTGGCGGCGGAACGGGGCACCCGGTTCGATGCGATCATCGCCGATGCCGAAGAGCTTTCCTTTGCGCCGGAGTCGTTCGGCACCATCGTCGCGATCTTCGGCCACATGCCGGCGGAAACGCGCCGCCGTGTCCATGCGCGTGCGGTGACCTGGCTGCGACCTGGTGGTCATTTCCTCCTCGAGGCCTACACCCCGGACCAGACCCGGCGCGACACCGGTGGTCCGCGTGATGCCGACTTGTGCATGACCGAAGCGGGCTTACGTGCCGAATTGGCGGGGTTGGAGGCGGTGATCGCCCGGGAGTGTATCCGCCCGGTGATCGAAGGCCGGTTCCACACCGGTGAGGCCGCGGTGGTCCAGTTTCTGGCCCGCAAGCCGTGAGGCGGTGCTATACCGGCGCGGCCGCTCCGGGTATCGGTTGCCCCATGCGGCATGTTGCCAACGGATGTCTGTTTGCGGTCGCGCTCGGCATCGCGGCCCATGCCCAATCCTGGTCGCCGCCATGGTACGACACCGGCACGCCGGTCCAGCAGGATCTCTGGGTGCATCCGGTGCAGGGTTCCGACAGCAACAGCGGAAACACCTCGAACACCGCACTCCGCTCGGTCACCGCCGCCTGGAACCGCATTCCGCGCGACACGGTACTGACCAACCATGGATACCGCATCCGCCTCGTGCCCGGCCTGCACACCAACGTGCCGGGCTACTGGGAGGAACGACGCGGCACGGCGGCCTGTCCGATCTCCTTCGAGGCGGCGGGCACCAATGGCTCGGTGATCCTGCCCGACCTCAACATCTACGATTGCTCGCACCTGTACTTTACCGGCATCCAGTTCAACAAAACGGTGTCGGGCGGGGATGGCTTCCATGTCGAACGCGGCCGCCACCTCCTGCTGCGTGACTGCACGATCCGCGGCAATGGGCTGGTGCAGGAGGGCATCAAGGTCAACCAGTCGCACCACATCTACCTCGAGCGGTGCGACATCTCGGGCGCGGGTGACAACGCCGTGGACTTCGTTGCCGTGCAGGGCGGGCACATCCGCGGCTGCCGGATCCACGATGCCGGCGACTGGGCGCTTTACGTGAAAGGCGGATCGGCCGGTATCCTGATCGATGGCAACGAGGTGTTTGATGCCGGCACCGGCGGCATCACCGCCGGGCAGGGCACCGGCTTCGAATTCATGGTCGCACCGTGGCTCCACTACGAAGCCTACGACATCAAGATCGTGAACAACTTTATCCACGACACCGCCGGGGCCGGCCTCGGGGTCAACGGCGGCTACAACATCCTGCTCGCCCACAACACGCTGGTCCGCGTCGGCGCGATCAGCCACGTCATGGAGTTTGTCCACGGTCACCGCGGGTGCGATGGCGATACCGCGACCTGCCTCGCGCATCAGGCCGCGGGCGGGTGGGGGACGTCCGGCGCGGAGTTCCAGTACATCCCGAACCGCCATGTGTATGTGTTCAACAACATCGTCTACAACCCCACACCGTTCCAGAGCCAGTGGCAGCAGTTCGCCATCCACGGACCGGCCACCCCGCCCGCCGGCGCGAACCTCACCGGACCCCAGCGTGCCGACGAGGACCTGGTCATCCGCGGCAATGTGATCTGGAACGGACCGGTCGATCATCCGGTGCTCGGCGATTCCGGGGGCTGCCAGTCCGCCCCTTGCACCGAGACTTTGCTGCTCGCCGAAAACCACATCAATACGCTGCGTCCCCAGTTCATGAACGAAGCGGGTGGCGATTACCGTCCGTCCGTGACCGGCAACCTGCACCGGACGATGGCCTTTGCGATTCCGCCGTTTCCCGGCGGCGATGCCCCGACCTCCCCGCCGGTGCCGGTCGGCGAAACCCCCAACGACGTGCCGCGGGAGCGCACCGGCTATCCGCGCTACGGACAGGTGACCCCGCCCGGGGCCTGGACCGCCGGGGCCAGCGTGCGGCTGTCCGGCCTCTCCGCATTGTCCGCAGAGCTCGCCGCCGAATCTGGCTTCCGCTACCGGATCGAGGCAGCGCAACAACCGGATGCCTGGACGGCTTTCACGACAGTGCAGGTCACCCAGGCCACGCAACCGATCGCACTGCCCGCGAGCACCGGAGCGGTGCGGTTCGTCCGCGCCGTGCTCGTGCCGTAACCGCGCCGATTATCCCGTTGCCCGCCTGTGCGCAAACCGCTACCATGCGCGGCTTTCAAGGAATCATCATGGAAGCTGGAATTGTCGGATTGCCCAACGTCGGGAAAAGCACCTTGTTCAACGCCCTGACTGCGGCCGGGGCGGAAGCGAACAACTACCCGTTCTGCACCATCGAGCCCAACATGGGCATCGTGCCGGTGCCGGACCCGCGCCTGCAGGTCATCAGCAAATTCATCAAGACCCAGCAGGTCATCTCGTCGGCCCTGAAGCTGGTCGATATCGCCGGCCTGGTCCGCGGGGCGAGCAAGGGTGAGGGGTTGGGCAACAAGTTCCTGTCCCACATCCGCAACGTCGATGCGATCCTCGAAGTGGTCCGCTGCTTTGAGAACGACGATGTGACCCATGTCGACGGCTCGGTGGATCCGATCCGCGACATCGAGACGATCGAGACCGAGCTGTTGCTCGCCGACCTGCAACAGGCCGAGGATGCCCACCCGAAGGCGGTGAAGGCGGCTCGCGGCGGCGACAAGGAGGCTGCCCTGCGCGCCTCCGTGCTCGAGCTGGTCAAGACTGCGCTTGGCGAGGGGCGTCCGGTGCGCACCCTGACCTTCAACGAGGAACAGGCCAAGGCGATCCGGAGCATGGGCTTCCTCACCGCGAAGAAGATCCTCTATGTCGCCAACGTCGACGAGTCCTCGCTCGGCGGCAATGCCCTGGTCGACAAGGTCACCGCCCACGCCGAACGCAACGGCGGCGAGGTCGTGGTCGTCTGCGCGAAGATCGAATCCGAACTCGCCGAACTGGAACCGGCCGACCGCGCCGAGATGCTCGCCTCGCTCGGCATGAGCGAACCCGCGCTCGCCACGGTGGCCCGCGCCACCTACCACCTGCTCGGCCTGCAGAGTTTCTTCACGGCGGGCGAAAAGGAAGTCCGCGCCTGGCCGGTGCCGATCGGGGCCACCGCACCCCAGGCCGCCGGGGTGATCCACTCCGACTTCGAACGCGGCTTCATCCGCGCCGAAATCTACAGCGTGGCCGATCTGGCCGCGCACGGCTCCGAAGCCGCCATCAAATCGGCCGGTAAACTCCGGCTTGAGGGCAAGACCTATGTGATGCAGGATGGCGACGTGTGCCACTTCCTGTTCAATGTCTAGGGAGATTCCGCGATGAGCAAAACGCCGGTCCGCAAACCCAACTTCACGTCCGCCGCCTTCGCCCGCAACTTCCACTATGCCGGTAAGGACCTTGGCATGCGTTATCAACCCAAGGCCACATCGTTCCGAGTGTGGTCGCCGATGGCCAGCCAGGTGGAACTGTTGCTGTTCCGCACCGGGCACGGCGAGGAAACGCCGCGGGTGCTGCCGATGAAACGCGACCAGCAGGGCACCTGGTTCCTCAGCGTGGCCGGTGACCTGAAGAACCAGTACTACCGCTACCGGCTGACCCATCCCGGACATCACGCCCCCGTCGAGGCGGTCGATCCCTACGCCGTCGCGACCGGCGCCAACGGCAACCGCGCCATGGTGGTCGACCTGCGCGAGACCGATCCGGCCGGATGGAGCGACGATGCCAAACCGCCGTTTGCGAATGCGACCGATGCCGTCATCTACGAAGTGCACGTGCGCGATTTCACCATCCACGCCACCGCCGGCAGCCAACGTCCGGGCACCTACGTCGGTCTGGCCGATAAGGGCACCCGCGGACCGGATGGGGTGCGCACCGGGCTGGACCACCTGCGCGAACTCGGCGTGACCCATGTTCACCTGTTGCCGATCGCCGACTTCGCCAGTGTGGATGAGACGAAGAAGAAGGGGCAGTACAACTGGGGGTACGATCCCAAGAACTACAACGTGCCCGAAGGTTGGTATGCCACCGACGCGACCGATGGCCGCATCCGCGTGCGCGAGTTCAAGCAGATGGTCCAGGCCCTGCACAAGGCCGGCCTGCGCGTGGTCCTCGACGTCGTCTACAACCACACCTACCACGGCACCGATTCGCACTTCAACCACCTCGCTCCCGGCTACTACTATCGCCAGAACGCGGAGGGCGGTTTTTCCAACGGGTCCGGTTGCGGCAACGAGACGGCCTCCGAGCGGTTCATGGTCCGCAAGATGATGGTCGAATCGCTGGTGCATTGGGCGCGCGAGTACCATGTCGACGGCTTCCGCTTCGACCTGATGGGCCTGCACGACCTCGAGACGATGAAGCTGATCCGCCGCGAACTCGACAAGGTCGACCGGTCGATCCTGCTCTACGGCGAAGGCTGGACGGGCGGGGACAGTCCGCTGCCCTACGAGCAGCGGGCGATGAAGACCAACGTCGGCAGCCTCCCGCGCATCGCAGCGTTCAATGATACCATTCGCGATGCCATCAAGGGCCACGTCGCCGAACACCACCAGGGCGGGTTCGTGCAGGGGGTGCCCGGCATGGAAACCCGGCTCAAGACCGGCATCACCGCTTCGGTCCGCCACGGCCAGATCGCCTATCCCAAGGGCGACCTGTGGAGCGGGCCTTGGGCCAGGGAACCGCACCACACGGTCAGCTATGTTTCCTGCCACGACAACCACACCTTGTGGGACAAGCTGCTAATCACCACGCCGGGGCTGACCACCGCGCAGCGGATCGCCCTGTACAAGCTCTGCGCGGCCATTGTGATGACCAGCCAGGGCATTGCCTTCCTGCACGCCGGGGAGGAACTGCTCCGGACCAAGAAGGGCCACGAGAACAGCTACAACCTGCCCGACGCGATCAATGCGATGGACTGGAAACGCAAGGTTGCCTACCGCGATGTCTTCGACTACTACCGCGGGCTGATCGCGCTGCGCAAGGCGCATCCGGCGTTGCGGATGACCACCGCGGCGGCGATCCGCAAGAACCTGGCCTTCCTGCCGATGCCGGCCAATCACATGGTCGGCTACTGCATCAACGGCACCGAGGTGGGGGATGCGGCCGAATGGCTGGTTGTGCTCTTCAACGCCAACGCGACCAAGCAAACGGTCGACCTGCCCGAGTCCGGCTGGAAGGTCGTCGTGGACGCCGAACACGCGGGCACGAAGACCTTGCGCACCGTCAAAGGCAGTCGCGTCGACATCGCCCCGCGTTCCGCGCTTGTGTTGGTGCGCTGAGCCGGGGTGGGGCACCGATTTGACGTCCACCCGCTGCTTTTGTATGGTTTATCCCGGTTACCCCTGCGGGCAACCGGCATGTTTTCCGCCAACAAATCAAAACAATCCATGGCGGTAACGCGGGTCGTATCAAGATCGTCACCAATCCGGGGCATCGCATGAAAACACGTTCCGCCTTCTTCTGCCTGTTCGTGCTGGCCGCGTTGACCGTCAACGCCGGTGTTTACCACGAGGACTTCGAGACCTATGCCTCGGGCGCGACCAATCTCAGCAATGGCGCCACCCTCTCATGGTCAACCACCGGGACGACCTCCGTGGTGACCAATCCGGTCAAGGAGTTGCAACTCACCCGGGCCGACGTGGCCAACACGCGGGCGGCCCTGCTACTTCCGGACCTTGATCCCGGCCAGGCCATCCGCAGTTTCTCCGCCCGGTGGGACGCCCTGGTCTTCGGCAACTTCACGAATGCGGGCGCGGGCTTCTCGCTGAATCTCGGCAATCTCGGCGCCACCGACCTCGTGGTGACTAACGGCGTGCAGGATATCGGCTATGGCACCGGACTGGTCGTAAGCGTGCACACCTGGACCAACTTCAGCCCTGGCCTGCGGCTGATCGCCAACGGCACGGCGTTGACGTCGGCGTTAAGCCTGAATCCGGGTACCACCTGGGGGACCAACTCGACGACCCGCCGCACCTTCCAGGTGTTCTGGGCCGATGGCAAGGGCGTCACCGTCCTGCTGGATGGAACCATGCTGTTCACGAACGTGCCGATGACCAACTACATCCCGGTGGCGGGCGATCGCCTGGTCTGGGCGGCACGTGCCGGATCGTCGACCAGCCAGACTTACCGGATCGACAACATCAGCGTCCACACCTCCACGAATTCGGCCGACACGCTGGTCCTCGAATCGGCCGCCGCCAAGGCCGCGCTCGATCGACCGGTGGTCCGGATCACCGCCCGCGTGAACACCCTCGGCCTTC
>CALBHI010000180.1 GCA_937894535.1 uncultured Verrucomicrobiota bacterium | reverse complement strand
TGGTGATGAACGTGGTTTTCAGCGCGTGAAAGTCCTTCACGCTCCGGTTGGTCCGTACCCCATCCGCCACCTTGACGATGCGCTCCACCCCGGCCGCGGTAAAGGCCTTCCTCACCCGGTAGGTGATTCCGTTCGGGTTCGACTTCATCATCATCGCCGCCGCGGGCCAGACGTACACCGCGCCGGTCGCTCGGATAGATTCCCGTTCAACAAGTTCCGCGCGCAGCATCGGCAAGACCGGGATCACCGCATCCTTGCCCGTCTTTGCCGTCTTGATGCCAATGAACCCTCCGGCCAGATCCACCGACTCCCACCGCAGCAAGCAACAATCCGCCCGGCGCATCGCCGTGCACACCCCGCAAATGATCGGACCACGAACCAGTGTATCCGCTGCCTGGACGACGGCCCGGATCTCATCCACCGTCAATGGTTGCCGATGCACCGTTTGTTCCCGGCGCCGGTCCACCCGGTCAAACGGATTTTCTGAAACGCCAGCATCCGCGCCCAGCTTCGAAAAAACCGAGGACAGGAAAATCACCTCGCTGTTGAATGTCGCCGCCGCCTTGTGCTTGCTCCCCGCCATGAACGAAGTTGCCATGGCGGCCGTCACATCCCGTAGCTCCCGCGCCCCTCGGCTCCGGCAATGCTTCAAGAACCGCTGCAGCAACGGCTTCACCCGGGCGACATACCGCTCCGATCGCTCGCCGGGCAGGTCCTCCCACCGCGCCGGCACCTGCTCCAGTGTGATCACATCGCGCTTCAACTTCCGTCCGGAGAGCAATTCATACATCGCACGGTGGTATTCCTCGCCCTGACTTCCCACCAGCTCCGCCAGCCGCCGGCCCATTTCCGCCTCCGCCTCGATGCGAGAGGCCTCAAACGCCTCATCACCCGGATCCGCCAGTCGCGCCGGCCGCTGGCCACGCACCTCGACATTCAGGTCAAGAAACACCCGCCGCCCATGCACGGTTGACCGCGCATACCACCACTTCGAATTCGGTTTCAGCACCAGTCCCATCGCGCAATCTCCGGGTTCTGTGCCAAACTGTGCCAGTAAACCACCATCCCACACAAGGCATTTGCACGGCAATCGCAGAACATGCACACATTATTACTTGATAACGAAAGCCACCGCCCCCAGCAAAATAAGCCCGAAAACGCCCATAAATCCGCCAGAAAAAATCACTTTACACAACAGGGCATTGTGTCATTATATGCCCATCGCTTTTTGGTGCGAGCGTAGCTCAGTTGGTAGAGCATCACCTTGCCAAGGTGAATGTCGAGAGTTCGAATCTCTTCGCTCGCTCCATTTTTTTGCCCTGATTTCCCGTCCAATCCTTGGACAATTCGATTGTAACCCTTTCCAATCCATGGAAAACCGCACCGGAGCCTTGGCATCCGTCCGGTCGGCGGTATAGTTCGGAAAAAGATGGAGAACTCCTCATGGTCCTGATCACCCAAAGCGGTCCTGAAACCCTGCCCCTCGGCGCATCCGCACCGGACTTTTCGCTGCCGGCAACCGACGGAAAGACCTACACCCTCGCCTCGTTCGCGGCATCGAAGCTCCTCGTCATCGCCTTCACCTGCAACCACTGCCCCTACGTCCTCGGCGTGGAAGACCGGTTCATCCGCCTCGCCCGCACCTACCAGCCCAAGGGCGTGGCGTTCGTCGCGATCTCCGCCAACGATGCGACCAAGTACCCGGCCGACAGCTTTGACGCGATGGTGAAACGCGCCGTCGAAAAGGCCTACCCGTTTCCCTACCTCTACGACGAACCGCAAACCGTGGCCAAAGCCTACGGCGCGGTCTGTACCCCGCACCTGTTCGTGTTCGATGCCCAGCGCACCCTCATCTACGAAGGCCGCATCGACGACAACTGGAAAGACGAGTCGGCGGTGAAAGCGAACGACCTCCGCGACGCCCTCGACGCCGCACTCGCCGGCAAACCGGTACCGTTGGCGCAGACCAACCCGATGGGTTGCAGCATCAAGTGGAAGTAAGAGGATGGGAACAGAAGTAAACAAAGATCGCGAAGGCTCGTAGTACGCTGATTGATCAGCAACAGTACTTAACGCTTTGTTACCTTCGCTATCTTCTGTTCAAATCAATCCTACACCAACTCAGCGAACACCGCATCGCTGACGAACACGCCTTGCGGAGTCAGGCGAAGGCGATCATGGCTGGCGTCGATCATGCCAATTTCCCGCAACCAGTCGATTTCCTTACCGCACAGTTCGGCGTAATCGAATCCCGTGCGAGCCAGGAATTCGTCGCGGGACACTCCGTCCATCAGCCGCAGGTACATGACGAGCGCCTCGCGGGCGCGGGCTTCGGGTTCGAGCGTTTCCTCAAATTGCACCACCGACTGCCCGGCCAGCAGGCGGCGGTTGTATTCGTCGAGGTTCCGGATATTCCCGAAACGGCGTCCCTTCCAGTGTGAATGGGCCGACGGCCCGAAACCCAGGTATTCCCCCGCGCTCCAGTAGAGCTTGTTGTGTTCGCTCTGGAATCCCGGCCGGGCGTAGTTGGAAATCTCGTAGTGTTCATACCCGCCACCGGTCAGGATCTCACGCACCCGCCGGTATTGCTCCAGCTCGGTGTCATCGTCCACTTGCTTCAGGTAGCCCTTGTTGCGGAGTTCGGTCAGCGGCGTGCCGTCCTCGAAGATCAGGCAATAGCAGGCGATGTGTTCCGGACCGAGGGCCACCGCGCGGGCGAGGTCCTGCTCCAGCATGGCCAGGGTCTGGCCGGGGATGCCGTACATGAAGTCGAGGTTGATATTGGATACGCCCTTGCGGCGCAGCAAGTCGTAGCCTTCGATGGCCTCCTCGGTCGAGTGGATGCGGCCGACAAACTCGAGCACGGAAGGCGTGAGCGACTGAACGCCGAGGGAGACCCGGTTCACCCCGGCCTCGAGCATGATGTCGATCTTCGCGGCGGTCAGCGTACCCGGGTTCGACTCGCAGGTCCATTCGGCCACCCGGGACAGATCGAACCGACGATGGATCGCCTCGAACAACCGCGCAAAATCCCGATCGGACAGCTCGGTCGGCGTCCCGCCACCGAGGAACACCGTGGTCGGCTGGAACCCTGCCGGCGCCCCGGCCAGTTCGCGGTCCAACGCCTCGATGAAGCCCGGTTGGTGCTCCATCTCCAGTTCATCCAGGCGTCGCGCCACCGGCCCCTTGCCGGTCGGAATGGAATAGAAGTCGCAATACAGGCATTTGCGCACGCAAAAAGGGATATGGAGATACAGGCCGGGCATGGATAGAAGAGTCAACATTCAACTTCGAACATCCAACTTCCAACATACAAATAGAGAGGCGGCGTCAACCCGGTGTCACCAAATTGAACGTTGAGTGTTGAACGTTGAGCGTTGTGTCTTCATTAATGATTCTGGGCACGGAGGGACTTGAACCCCCACGCCTTGCGGCACAAGATCCTAAGTCTTGCGTGTCTGCCATTTCACCACGTGCCCGCCCAAGCACCC
>CALBHI010000179.1 GCA_937894535.1 uncultured Verrucomicrobiota bacterium | reverse complement strand
CGTAGGTGATCAGCACGTAATAGATCCAGGCCATCGCGGCGAGCAGGCCGAGGCGCACGACACCTTCGGCGGAGGCGCGGCGGGACATGATGCGGTGGCGGGCGGTGAACAGGTGGCCGATCAGGCACACCACGGAGATCAGCGAGGAAATAACCAGGACGGCGATTTCGTCGGAGGACATGGTGCTGGGGCCTCGGATGGTCCGGGTGAACGCGCGGAGCGTTACGCGGCGCTGGTGCCGGCGGCGACGGTGGTGTAGGGGCCGAGGGCGCGGAACTTGTCGTACCGTTTGGCCATCAGCGTGTCGGGATCGAGTTTGCCGAGGCGGACCAGGTTCTTTACCAGGCAGGCCTTCAGGGTCGCGGCCATTTTCTCGCGGTCGTTGTGGGCGCCGCCCACCGGTTCGGGCACGATTTCGTCGGCCAGGCCGGCGGCGAGCAGGTCGGGGGAGGTCAGCTTCAGCGCTTCGGCGGCCTTATCGGCGAACGAGCGGTTTTTCCAGAGGATGGCCGCGCAGCCTTCGGGGGAGATCACCGAGTAGTAGGCGTATTCAAGGACCATGACATGGTCGCCGACGCCGATACCGAGGGCGCCGCCGCTGCCGCCTTCTCCGATGATGGCCGGGATGATGGGGACGGGGAAGGTAAACATTTCGCGGAGGTTCACGGCGATGGCTTCGGCGATGTGGCGTTCCTCCGATTCGATGCCGGGATAGGCGCCAGGGGTGTCGATGAGGGTCACCACGGGCAGGCGGAACTTCGCGGCGAGTTTCATCAGGCGCAGGGCCTTGCGGTAGCCTTCGGGGTAGGCGCAGCCGAAATTGCATTCCAGGTTGCTCTTCGTATCGCGGCCCTTCTGCGTGCCCATGATCACCACGCGGTGGCCGTCGATCTCGGCGAAGCCGCCGATGATGGCGCGGTCATCGCGGTGGATGCGGTCGCCGTGCAGCTCCTCGTAATTCGTGGTCATCAGCTCGATGTAGTCGCGGGTGTAGGGGCGGAGCGGGTGGCGGGCGACCTGGACCTTCTGCCACGGGGTCAGGCCCTTGTAGATCTCGCGTTTGGTTTCCTCGATGCGCTGTTGCATCGCCTCGATCTCGGTCGAGACATCGATCTTCTGCGTTTCGCTGAAGGTCTGGAGTTCCTTCAGTTTTTTCTCGAGTTCGACGATCGGCTTTTCAAAGGGAAGGGTGTAAACGGGCATGGCGTGGTTCCTCCGGATCAGTCGCGGATCGACACTGGGGTGCCGAGTGGCAGCAGGTTAAAGAGTTGTTCGATTTCCTCGTTATGCATGCGGACGCAGCCGGCGCTGAGTTGGTGGCCGATGGTTTCCGGCTCCCAGGTGCCGTGCAGGCCGTAGCCTTTCACGTTGATGGAGAGCCAGTGGGTGCCGAGCAGGTTTTCCTTGTCGCCGAACGGGATGGCCTTGCCGTCGGGCCGCCACCAGGTGGGCTGGGCGATGCGGTCGTTGATGACGAAGTCGCCGACCGGGGTTTTGTTGTATTCGCCGGTGCCGACGCGGTAGCGCTTGAGAAATTCGCCGTTCATCCAGAGCACAAGGTCGTTGGCGGACTTGCTGACGCTGACGCTGAATTTGCCGGTGAAAACGCGCATGCGGTCGCCGACGCGGATGACCGAGCCCTTGATGTTGTTGCTGAGGCGGAGGAGCTCGACGGTGGTGCCGTGTTTCTTGGCGATTTTTTCCAACGAGTCGCCGGGCTGGACGGTGTAGTCGATCTTCTCGGGCATGGGGCGCGGGGTCATGACCAGCTCAAGGCCGACGACGTTCAGGATCGCTTCCGCTTCGGTCTTGAGGGCGGGGTCCTGCGTGCCATTCCACACGGCGAGGGCAGAGGCGCGGGCGGCGAGCAGGTCGCCGGCGGCCTGGGCGGCTCGGGCCTCGGCGAGCGAAGCGGTGTTCGCGGCGACCGGGAGGGGTGCGGTCGAGGTGGTGGGCGGCGGGGTGACCGGAGCGGGTGCGGGTGCGGCAGAGGCCGGGGTGGAGGGTGCCGGGGCGGAAGGGAGGGTCGGGGATGGCCGTGTGGCGGCGGGCGCTTGAGCGGCGGGAGGTGTTGGCGCAGCGACGGGTTCGAAGGCCGGGGTTGGTTCGGTCGCGGCTGATTCCGGGGCCTTGGAGCGGCCGGAGAAGAAGAGCACGACGGCGAAGACGATGAGGGCGATGCTGACCAGCCCGACCACGTAAACCCACCAGGGGGTGGGGGGGCGGTGCACGACGGTACGTTCCAAATCAAACTTGGTCATGATGTTATACAGGATAAGCCCGGTTTACGCCTGCGATCCGTGAGGTATTTAGCCGACCATGGTTTCGAAATCGCGGGAGACCAGCGCGATGGAAGGATACCGATCCTCGGTACGCTTCGCAAGGCATTTGAGGACGACGGCCTCCATCTGGGCGGGGATGCGGACGTTGTGGAGGTTGATGCGGAGGGGGCGGGTATTCGGGTCGATCTGGTTGCGGCGGGCGTCGTCGGGGGTGACGCCTTCGAAGGGTTTGTGGCCGGTCAGGATTTCGTAGGCGGTGACGCCGAAGCTGAAGATGTCGGTCTGGTCGTCGACGGTATTGCGGGTCAGGGATTCCGGGGGCAGGTAGGCGATGGTGCCGGGGAGGGGGGAGAGTTTGACCGGCTTGGGTTTGCGTTCGAGGGCGAGGTCGAAATCGACCAGCACGATCAGGCCATCGGCGCGCACGATCAGGTTTTCCGGTTTGAAGTCGAGGTGCCAGTACCCCATCGCGTGGACGTGGTTCAGGGCGGCGGCCATCTGCCGGAACATGGTCAGGACGTTCTGGTAGAGCAGGGGGGCCTTGGTCTGGATCAGTTCGCGGAGGTTGCGTGACTCCATGTATTCCACGGCCATGAACGGCTCATCCTGGAACAGACCGGCCTTGTGGAAGCGGACGATGTTGGGGTGGTGAAGTTTGGCGAGGATTTCCGCGCCGTGGAGAAAGCTGGCGCGGATGCGTTTGTCGCGTAGGTAGTCGGGTTTCAGGCGGCGTAAGACGACGCGGTGCTGGTTCCGGTCGACCGCCACATAGAGGTGGGTCATGCCCCCGCTGGCCAGACGCCGGGTGATGGTGTATCCCGCGAACTCCTGTCCAATCATGGGTAGAGCCTAGTCCGGGGGCTAGGGGATGTAAACAAAATCAGGGCGGGGGAAGAATGGTTAATGGTTGATGGCTGATGGTTGCCCGCTGGTGGCGGGTCCGCCTCGGGCGGGATGTTGGAAAACGGATCCTTGGTCGTTCACGTTGTCGTGAACGTTGTTCGATTCGACGAGGTTAACGACGAAGGGATGTGGGTTGGAAGGGTGCATGGTTTCCGGCAGTTCCGGCGCTTTACGCCGGAAGCGAGGGAGCGCGGTGAGGCGGCGGGTTTAGGGCGGTGGTGATGTCGGACCAGGTGGTGCCGGGGGTATGGGTGATGCGTTCGATGAGGGCGTCGAAGTCGGACCACATGGCTTCGGTGATCAGTT
>CALBHI010000178.1 GCA_937894535.1 uncultured Verrucomicrobiota bacterium | reverse complement strand
ACCCGTCCAGCCTGAAAAAAATCAAGGCCGCCGAAAGAGCCGTCGAGGCTCTGCACAAGGCTGCCCAGCTTGCCAAGGCCAAATACAAGGCCGCGAAGAAGGCGTTGAAGCTGGCCAAGAAGGAAGCCAAAGCCGCCGCGAAGAACCTTGCGAAGAAACCTGTTGTGAAGGGGAAAAAGGCACCGGCGAAGAAGAAGCCATCCGCCGGCCAACATGTGGTGCGCACGCCGGTTGCTCCGCCGCCATCGCCGGTCGTGACCCCACCGGACGAACCCACCGCAGGTTAATCCAGCACCGGATCAGGCGGCTCCGCCGATGGCACCTCGGTCAGCCACCACGCCAGTTCATCGGCAATCCGGTCGGCCATATAGGCATGCCCCCGCTCCGTCGTGTGCACGCCGTCCATGAACAGGTCGCGCACCTGCAGCCCATTCATCAACCCACGCTCGATGGCTGGCAGCAGATCGATCACGGCAGGTCCGTCGCGGCGCGGGGTCGGCTGAAACAACGCGGTCGCTCGCTGATACGGCGTCCATCCGGCAGCCGACTTTTTCACATTCGCCTCCAACGGCCAGACCATCGGGATGAACCGCGCTCCATGCGCCGTGCACAGGGCATCCATCTCCTGCAGCAACCGGGCAAAGGTCGGCGCGGATACGCGGACAACCTTGTTGGAAGTTTCGGGGTTACGCATCCGCACCGATAGGCTCCAGACCTGACGACAGACCTCGCTCCAGCCGAACCACCCCGGCGGCGTGGCCCGGCGGGCAAATTCCATGAGGGTAAGGTCGTCGAAGCTCGACCAGTGCCGCTGGTCATTCCACCCGAATGAACAAACCACCAAGTCCGGCTGGTAGCGGAGTCCATCGCGTTGCGCATAGGCCCAGCCCTGGGCAAGGCTATACCCGGGCACGCCGGCGTTGATGCATTCGATGTCACGATCCGGAAACCGCGCCCGCAGGCGTTGTTCCACCCCGTCGACAAAGGCCTCGCGGTGCGTCACCCCAAAACCGAAGGTGCAGGAATCGCCTACGAATAAAACGCGAAACTGCCCGGCCGGTTTGGCCAGGGGAATCTCACCATCCTCCCGCAGTCCTGCCCCGTTGGAAATCAACCCGCGCAATTTCGGGTTGTCCTCGGGAAGCACTCGATGCGGCGCAAGGGACCAGAACAACGCCGCATCGTCCCGGATCAAGGTCGCGAAGGAATCCAGATGCACCTGATGCAACTGGTTGGTCATCGCATCAAACATCAGATTCGGCGGCGCAAGCTGCACCAGGCGCAACCCGGTCTCCAGCAACAGCAGAAAAATCAGCAGGCTGATCCCGAACAACCCGAGCCTGGCGAGAATCCCGGCTTCGGGTGCACGTGAAGATGGCGATGTATCCACCATGGCATGGGTTACGGCAACACGCGGCCCGCCGCCCGGTACAGTTCGTACCACTGCGGGCGCGACAACGTCACGTCGGGGGCCCGGGCCATTTCGCGGATCCGGTCGGGGTTCATCGACCCGAGGATCGGCTGGAATCCGGCGGGATGCCGCAACAACCAGGCGATGGCCACCGCCGACGGGGCCACCCCCTGTTCACCGGCGATTCGGCGCAACATATCGTTTAGCGGGGCGAAATTCGGGTGGTCGAGGAATACCCCCTTGAAGAAACCGTGCTGCAACGGCGACCAGGCCTGCAGGGTGATCCGGTGCAGACGGCAGTACTCGATCAGTCCGCCATCACGGTCCACCGCCCCATCCACCAGCATGTTGACGTTGAAGCCATGCTCGATGCCCGGCGCATGGGCCAGGCTCATCTGCACCTGGTTGACGATCAGGCGCTGGCGCACCGCGGCCTGCAGGAGGGCGATCTGACCCGGATGCTGGTTGCTCACGCCGAAGTGCCGGACCTTGCCGGCGCGGTGCAGGTCGTCAAACGCGGCGGCAACCTCCTCCGGTTCCATCAAGGCATCCGGCCGGTGCAGCAACAGCGCGTCCAGGTGGTCCGTCTCCAGCCGCTGGAGGATTCCCTCGACCGAACCGACGATGTGATCGCGCGAAAAATCGAAATACCCCCCGCGCACGATGCCGCACTTCGACTGCAGGAGCAGCGACGACCGCGTGCGACCGAGCTGCCGCATGGCCCGGGCGAACACCCGCTCCGACTCGCCGTTGCCATAGATATCGGCATGGTCGAACGCGGTGATGCCGCAGTCCAACGCTGCACCGATCGTCCGCGCCGCGGCATCGTCCGCCATTCCGCTCAACCGCATGCAACCCAACATCAACACCGGCACCGCCGGTCCGTCATATCCGAGTTGGAGATGTTTCATACCGTAGATATGCCATAAGCCGCCCGCTCGTGTCTGTAGCCGAATCGCCCCGAGCTATGGCCGCATCGGGGAAGTGTTGAAAGGCACGCCTGGCACCGATTACGCCTGATTTTACCGGCAAAAACCCGTATCCTTCCTTCAGAGAAGGAACGGCAAACCAACAACAGCGGAGGTGGGTCATGACAACACAAACCACACGCGGGATCCTTGATCAGGCCCGCTACTTCCACCAGCAACTCCAGGCCTTCTACGAGGGCCTGCGCGGCCGGCTCGAGCAGCCGCAACTCCAGCTCATCCTCGATTACCTCGCCCAGCACGAGCAGCGGATGGAACACGCGTTGGCCCGGTACGAGGAGGACATCGCCGCAGAGGTGGCCGACACCTGGTTCAAGTTCAATGCCGGGGTATCGATGGACGAAGCCATCGCCGCCGTGCACATCCGGCCGGAGCCCAGCCTCGACGACCTGATGGCGATTGCCATTCAACTCGAGAACCAGTTCCTGGTCCTCTACAAGAATGCCGCCGAACAGGCCGTCTCCGCCAAGGTGAAAGAGGTGTTCGAACAACTCCTCAAGCAAACCACCCGCGAACGGATGAAACTCTCCCGCGACTTGGTGGACATGCATGACCTGATGTAGATGCGGATGGCGCAGGGTCGGCGCGGCGGTCGGGATACCCCTGCATCTTTGGTCATTGAATCACACCGGGTTCCGCTTTAGCCTGCGTCCGCTTATGGGACAGGCAACTACATTTCCGTGCATCGAGCTGATCTGGCGCGGCATATCCGTCCGGTTGCCCGCCGCCTGGGAGATGCTCCAGTTCTCGACCGACTACACCCGCGGCCGTTGCGCCTTCGCCGACCGTTACCAGTACCGCTTCGAGCTGAGCTGGTCGATCGTCAAGGGCGAACCCGACTACGACCGCATGGTCGGCGACTACATGGGGAAACTGGAACGCGAGAAGGTCGGCGCGGACCTGGTCCGCGTTCATCACGCCGGATGGCACGGCTTCACCGGCACCATCTCCGGCACCCTCACCACCCGGCTCGGCCGGTACCTACCCGACCTGGGTTGCCTGGTCGAAGGCGTCTTCCTCTGGACCGAAGCTCGCGACGAGGCCCTTGAGCGCCAGGTCGTGTCCTCCATGGAAGCCTCCCCGCCCGACGCCCGCGGTCACCAGCGGTGGCGCGCCGCCGGGCTCGACCTGAATGTTCCCGGCGTGGCCGCCCTCGAAGGCTGCACCCTCCAACCGGCCAAGGCGGCCTTCTCCTTCAGCAACCCGAAAACCGGCACCACCTGGCAGTTCGAGCGCCTCGGCTTGGTGCCGAACTGGTTTAACGGCGACCTGCAATCGTGGCTGACCCGCCATCTGGGCACCGGCCTGCGCGACCTCCGCCTCACCACAACCACCCGTAACAGCCACGCCGTCGTCCACGCCGAAGCCGCCTTCAAACCCCGGGCCTTGCATCTCCGCCGCGGGCACCTCACCGCGGCGGCCTGGATCGAACCGGCCGA
>CALBHI010000177.1 GCA_937894535.1 uncultured Verrucomicrobiota bacterium | reverse complement strand
ATGGTTCCACAGGTGAGGAATACGGGTGCCTTGACCGGCCCCTGGATGATCCCGACCCCGGAGGAGCGTAGCGACGTATCCACGCCGAGCACCCGGGCCATCGAACCGACCACCGGCGTGGCCTTCATGCTCAATTCGAAGCGGCCTCGAGCAGCGACTCCTCGATGTCGAAGTTGCTGTACACATTCTGCACATCGTCGAGGTCTTCCAGGGCACCGACGAATTTGAGCAACGCGGCCGCCTGGTCCTTGTCGGTGACTTTCACCTCGAGGGATGGAATCATCGTAAGCTCGTTGTCACCCACCTTGACCCCGGCCTTGGTCAGGTTTTCGACCACCTGGTGAAAATTGCCGAAGTCGGTGATGATCTCGAACGAACCGCCTTCACGGGTGACGTCCTCCGCCCCGGCTTCCAGCGCCTTCTCGATCAACACATCCTCTTCGATGGTGTTGGCATCGACGAACACCTGGCCTTTGCGGCTGTAATTGCGGGAAACGCTCCCCTGCTGACCGAGGTTGCCACCATACTTATTGAATACGTGGCGCACATCCGCCGCGGTCCGGTTCCGGTTGTCGGTCAGGCAGGAGACGATCAGCGATACGCCCCCGGCGGCAAACCCCTCGTACACCACTTCCTCCATCGCATCACCGGCAATTTCGCCGGTGCCTTTCTTGATGGCGCGATCAATGTTGTCGTTGGGCATGTTGACCCCGCGCGCCTTGGTGATCAGGGAGCGCAGGGTGATGTTGCCGTTGGGGTCGCCGCCGCCCAACCGGGCGGCCACGGTGATCTCCTTGGCGATCTTGCTGAAGACCTTGCCTTTTACCGCGTCCGACGCGGCTTTACGGTGCTTGATGTTTGCCCACTTGCTATGTCCAGCCATACCGGGATTCCTCGTGCGTGAAACCTATGCGCCGCGTTTTTCCGACCGTGGCGACCGAGGTGCCACTATGCCAAAGTCCCGGCCGGATTCAACTCCTGTGTGCTATCGCCCAGGGCAATTCCGGCAACCGTGTTATTCGTCGGCATGTTCGTGCCGGACCGCGGACGCGATGATCTTCTGGGCGATCTGCGCGGGTACCGTATCATACCGGGCAAAGCATGCCTCGAACACGCCCTGGCCCTGGGTCAAGCTGCGCAATTCCGCGGCATACCGGAAGATTTCCGCCTGCGGCGCCTCGGCCGTGATGGTCTGCATGCCAGCATT
>CALBHI010000176.1 GCA_937894535.1 uncultured Verrucomicrobiota bacterium | reverse complement strand
CGGTGGAGGCGGCGAGTTGGCGCACGGCGGCGGCGACGGGGTGGTGGCTGAAGGTTTCCGAACTGGCGGCGGCGAAGAGGAGGTCGGACGGGTTTATGTCCGGTTGCGGGGCGAGGCGGACGACGCCGAGTTCGCCACGGGTGAGGGTGCCGGTCTTGTCGAAGACGACGGCCTGGATGCGGGCGGCGGTTTCGAGGTCGCCGACGTTCTTGATCAGGATGCCGCGGCGGGCGGCGGCGGAGAGGGCGGCGACCATGGCGGTGGGGGTGGCGAGGATGATGGCGCAGGGGCAGGAGAGGACGAGCAGGGAGATGACGCGGTTCCAGTCGTCGGTGATGAACCAGACGATGGCGGCGATCATCAGGATCAGCGGGGTATAGAACCGCATGGTGCGGTCGATGATGCGGGTGATGGGGAGTTTGGTTTGTTCGGCGGCGAGGATCAGCGAACGAACGCGGCCGATCGCGGTTTCGCCGCCGATGCGGGTCACGCGGATCTCGATGACGCCGGTCAGGTTCTGGCTGCCGGCGAACACGTCTTCGCCGGGGCCCTTGTCGCGGGGAAGGGATTCGCCGGTGATCATGGCCTCGTTGAGCGTGGTTTCGCCGCGCACGACCACACCATCGGCGGGAACCGCGTCGCCGGGGCGCAGGCGGACGGTGTCGCCGAGTTGCAGGTCGGAGGCTTGGACTTCCTCCTCGCGTTGGTCCGCGGTCAGGCGGCGGGCCGAGGTCGGGGTCAGTTTGACGAGGTTCTCGATGGCGGCGTGGGCACCTTGGGCGGATTTGTTTTCGATCAACAGGGCGAGCAGCATGAAGAACGAGACGAGGCCGGCGGTGCGGAAGTCGCCCTGGGCCATGGCGGCGAGCACGGCGAGCGCGACCAATTCGTTCATGTTCATCCGGCCGCGGCCGATATCCTTGATCGCGGTCCAGAAGATGGGCAGGGCGAGGAGCAGCGCGCCGGTGGCGGCGCAGAATTCAGCGACCAGGGGATTGTCCGGGAACAACCAGCCCGCGAGGTAGGTGTTGAGCAGAAATGCGGTTCCGCTGAACAACCAGAACACCTGGCGGGTTTGGGCGCGTTCGGCTTCGTGGCCGTGGTGGTGGCATCCGCAGGCGGCTTGCATCAGGGCATGACCTCGGCAAAGGGATTTTCGCGGCGCGGGCTCAGTTGGAGGCGGATGTCGCGGCGGCCTTCCGCATCGGACGGGACGACGAAGACCTGGCTGACGGAACCGACGGCACGGCGGAGGGCATCTTGCCAGATCAGTTCGCGCATCAGGGTGGGCTGGGCGGTGAAGGACGGCCGGAGTTCCTCGAAGTAACGGGCATCGGCGGCGATGGCGGCGATCAGTTGGGCACGTTTGGTCTCGCCCCCGGCGATGAATTCCTCGGCTTCACCGGCGGCTTCGTTCAGGCGGCGGGCGGCGTAGGCGCGGGCGTCGGTGATTTCCTCGGCTTGTTCCTGTTCGGCGCGAATGACGGCATCAAAGGCCTCGGCCACCTGGGCGGGCGGGGCGACGTGGAGGAGGTCCACGCCCTGGATGGTGATGCCGAGGGGCAGGGAGGCCAGGCGTGCGCGCACATCGCGGTCGACCATGGCGCGGAAGGCTTCGAGGTCGGTGCGCAGCAGATGGTCGATGCGGGTCCGGGCGGCGGCGTGGAGTACGGCGCGGTCGAGTTCGCGTTCGATCAGGGCGTCGGGGTTTTCCGCGCCAAACAGGAACAGGTCGGGTTGCTCGACGGTATAACGGATGGCCCACTGGGCGTGAAAGATGTTGGCGTCGCCGGAGAGGGCGTAGCCGTGGATGAGGGGAGCGAGGGTTTCGCCGGCCCTATCCCGATCGGTATTGGCCCAGGAGGTCGAGCTGGTGAGGGATCCGACGCGGCCGGCGGGTATGCGGATGATTTCGGAGAAGGGGCGAGGCCAGGTCCAGTGGAAGCCCGGTTGGCGGATGCGCTCATCGCCGAGGCCATCGAAGCGGCCGAAATGCAGCACGACGGCTTTTTCGTGTTGGCGCACGATGAACAGACCGCTGGCAAGGTAGCCGATCAGGAGCAGCAGCATGACCCAGCGCATCAGGGAAAAGGCGCGGAGCAGGGCCTCCTGCAGGGCGCGCAGGCCTTCGCTTTCTCCGGTTGGTAGAGGGTGCGGGTGCATGATCATTTCTTCGGCTGGGGGCCTTGTTTGAGCAGGTCAAAGGGTGCGCTCTCACTGCTGAGCACGAGGGTGGAGCGGGCGTTGAGCATCTGCTCCATGGTGTCGAGTTTGCGCAGGAAGATGGCGAGGTCGGGGTCCTGGGCGAAGATCTTGTAGGACTCGGCGGCGGCGGCATCACCTTCGGCGCGCAGTTTGCGGGCCTGCGCTTCGGCGGATGCGAGCAGTTGGTCACGTTCGCTGTCGGCGCGGGCGCGGATGCGGATGGCCTCGCCTTCGCCTTCGGAGCGGTAGCGGTCGGCGAGTTCCTGTCGCTCGGCGCGCATGCGGTCGAAGACGGACTGGGTGATGGCTTCGGGTAGGCCGAGGCGGCGGATGCCGACGAGGTGAACCTGGACGCCGTAGCGGGAGGCGGCTTCGGGGGTCACGGATTCAAGCAAGGAGGTCTCGATGGTGTCGAGCCGGAGAGCGGAGGGTTCGGTGTTGATCAGTTCGGAAAAACGGTATTGGC
>CALBHI010000175.1 GCA_937894535.1 uncultured Verrucomicrobiota bacterium | reverse complement strand
ATTTCCCTTCCGTTCGGAAAAACCGTCGGTCAACTCATGCTGGTCACGCTGGTTCCGGTGATGCTGGGCATGGGCGTTCTAGCCCGGTGGCCCGCCTTCGCCCGCCGCATGGGCAAACCGGTGAATGTGTTGTCGATGCTTTTCCTTGCCTTGGTCATCCTGATTGCCGTGATGAGGGAACCCGATCTGGCCGGACAATTTCGCGAGGCGGGGTGGGCGACCTTGACCATGAACATAACGACGATGGTCCTCGGCTTTGCCATCGCCGCTGCGGCCGGCCTGGCGCTACCTCAACGCATCTCCATTTCCATTGAGTCCGGCATCCAGAACGGCACGATGTCCCTGGCCATCGCCCTCGGCCTGATCGGCGATCCGCGCATCGCGGTTCCCGCCGTGGTCTACAGCCTACTGATGTTCGCCACCGGAGCATTCATGATCCTCCGTTTTGGGCGACGGTCCCCGGGGGCAACGTCCCGTTGATGCATGGATGCATGGCCGGCGACGGGATCTCCGGGGCGCACCCACGTTCTCGTTGTTCACCCGGTCAGTCTCCTATATCTTCCGCGCATGCCTGACCGGTCCATCATCGACCCCTCTTCGGCCATGTCCTTCCGCTATCGGTGCGGATTGGCGGCTATCACCCTGCTCGCACTGGTCGTGCGATTGGTTATTGGTTGGCGCATGCCGCTGCTGGGGGATGAAATCGGGACGTGGATGTACATGGAGCATGACTACCGGTTCCTGCTTACCAGTTTTCGTGATCCATGGTTAAGCATGGGACCGTTTATCGCCGCCACGAAATACTGGTCCACCTGGTTCGGCACCGATCCGTTGGTGCTTCGGATTCCGGTCATGGTTGCCTCCTCGCTCGCCGCACCCATGGCGGCGGTCGTGTTGCTCCGTTTACGCGGAACCCCGTCCATGGTGCTGCTGGCCGCGCTCCTGGTGGCATTGAATCCGTACCTCGTCTCGTTCGGCGTCACCTTGCGCAGCTACGCCATGGTGGTGTTCGTTTCACTGGCGGCGTTGAATGCCTTGTTGCGCTGGATTGATCGGCCGGGGTGGGGCCATGGCGTACGGTGTGCCGGTTGGTGTGCGGCTGGATTGTTGGCGCATCTTTGCTTCCTGTATTTCCTGGTGTTTCTCGGATGTGTGCTGCTCGTGGACCGGTGGCGGTTGGTGCGTGATCTTGGTTGGCCGTCGGTCATCCGTGGCGTGGCCAGCCTGGCGGTTCCGGTTGCGCTGTCCGTGGGGTTGGCCGGATTGTCCTATTGGCCGCAACGGGTCGATATGGCCCGTTTCAAGGCCGCTTGGTCGGGGACATCGCCGACGCTGCCTACGTACCTTCCCTATGCGATGGACTATTACTTTGCGTCGGGTTGGCTGTTGGTGCCGTCGATGGTGTTGCTCGCTGCAGGATGGCTGCTGGCGGTGCAGCGACGCCGGTTCCTGGCGTTGATCGTCGGAGCCGGCGCGCTGATTCCGGTTTTCTTGTATGCCGCATCCGGCTCACAGCATCTCCCTTGGGGTTCGGCGCGATTCCTGATCTATATGCTTCCGCTGCTGCTAATCCAGATCAGCGTTGGCGTGGTCGATCTCTCCTCCTCGAAGGGAAAGCGGCTGGTGATGGGTGCGATCCTCCTCGCTTCCTGGGTGCCCGGTTTGCAGGAACTTTACCGCACCGGAGGCGAGCAACCGTGGGGTGCCGTGGCCAGCCAATTGCGCGAATGGTCGAGGCCGGGCGATGCCATCCTTGTCCCGGGCAACAAACATTTAGCGCTTCTTCCCTTTTTCAAGGATGTCCCGGACCGTTTGACTTTCGCCGAGCATTACCTGGATGAAAACGCCTCGAGCTCTACCGATAGCGGTCATCGCCTGTTCCTCGTCATTACGATGCCTTGGAAAACCAGCCGCCCATCCCTGCAACGGGGAACGATTCATGCCACTCTCTATGCCGAGCATGACCGCCATGCCGCAGCGGCAGCGCTAGTTCGTGATCTGCTGGATAACCTCAACGGGCGGGCCAATCCGGAGCTTGTGCCGGTGATCCAATACGGACTGGCGTTGATGGAGGCACTGGACTGGGATGCCGCTGAGCGCCTTGCTACGCAACGCCTGTATTACCACTCGATCATACAGGGTCGCGATGGGCTGTTTCTGCCACCCGTCCAACGCGCCATCAGGTATCCATGATCCATGAAAAAATCTTTTCGATTTGAGCCGGGTGGATCGATATGCTGCATCATCATCTGATTGTGAATGGAATTATGAAGAAAAAGACAGCAGTGAAGGCAACGACGGTCGGGGCGATCCATGACGATGTGTTGGCCTATACCGCCGGCAAGGATGTCGTACTCGACCTGGCTTTGGTGGAAGCGGACTGCCTGGGTTCCGCCGCCCATGTGACGATGTTGTCCCGCATGCCGGTCAAACCGCGCCTGTTCTCCAAGGAAGACGTCCGCCGGGTCATCGCCGAACTGGCCGCGATCATCGGTCAGGCCCGCGCCGGTCGGTTCCGCATCACCCTCGAGGATCAGGATGTGCACCTGGCGGTGGAACGCACCCTGACGGCGAAACTCGGTGATCTCGGCAAGAAGATCCACACCGGTCGCAGCCGCAACGACCAGGTCGCCCTCGATTTGCGCCTGTTCGCCCGCAAGGAACTGCTCGACCTGCTCGAGGAGTCGGTCCGCCTCGCCTCCGTCCTGTTGGAAATGGGACAGGTCCACGCCGATGTCCCGATGGTGGGCCGCACCCACATGCAGCCGGGTATGCCCAGTTCGGTCGGGTTGTGGGCAACCTCCTACACGGAAATGTTGCTCGACGACGTCGCCCTGCTGATGCAGGCGTACGAGTTGAACGACAAGAGCCCGCTGGGTGCCGCCGCCAGCTACGGGGTACCACTCCCGATCGACCGCCAGCTCGTCGCCGACCTGCTCGGTTTCAGCGCCCCTTGCCACAATGTGCTCTACGCCAACGGAAGTCGGGGCAAAATGGAGTCGGTCATCCTGATGGCAGCCAGCCAGGTCATGCTCACCCTGTCGCGGCTCGCCCAGGACCTGATGCTCTTCACCATGCCCGAGTTCGGCTACTTTATCCTGCCCGCCGCCTATTGCACCGGCAGCAGCATCATGCCCCAAAAGAAAAATCCCGACGTGCTCGAACTCGTCCGGGCCAAGGCCACCCGGGTGCAGGCCGACATGATCGCCGCCTACGACCTGATCAAAGGATCGCCCAGCGGCTATAACCGCGATATCCAGGAAGCCAAGGAGGTCTTCATGAACGGCCTCGCCACCACCCGCAGTTCGCTTCGGGTCATGGCCGGCATGATGGCGGAAACCGGCATCAACGAGGATCGCTTGGTGAATGGGTTTACCCCCGATGTTTTCGCCACTGATCGGGCCCTCGAACTCGTCGCCGCCGGCATGCCCTTCCGCGATGCCTACCACCATGTCAAAGCCAACCTCGACGAACTCGCCTCGTACGACCCCCGCGAAGCGATCAGCCGTAAAACCCACCTCGGCGCCACTGCCGGTCTCAACTTCGCACTCTATGCCGAGCGGCTTGATGCCGCCGGCGCGTTTATCGAAAATGAGCGGGCCGATACGCAAAAAGCATACCGGAAGCTGTTGGGAGCGGTTTATCAACCCGTTCTCGTCTAGTCTCCTAACTTCTTGCAAACAAAAGAGATAAGATTTCTGTTCTGTCGAATCCGTTATTGGCACGTTGTTTGCGCGTCGCTGGAATCACTTTTGAAAACAGGTTTTGCATTTTCGCGCAAAGCCTGTTAGTTTTTAAAAAGTGATGAGGGGATCATGGCACGCATACTTCTAGTCGACGACGAACCGAGTATTCTCAATGTTCTAAGCACCTTGCTAAAAGGGCAGGGACATGACTGTGTGCCGGCCAAGGGCGGCGAGCAGGCGCGCGAATTGATTCGTGAAGAACAGTTCGATTTGATGATCAGCGATATTCGTATGACCCCGATCGACGGGTTGGAGTTGCTGAAGCTGGCCAAGCGGATGCGGCCGCAAATGGTCGTGATCATGTTGACCGCCTATGGCTCCGTTGAAACGGCCGTGACCGCGATGAAGGAGGGTGCGTTCGACTACGTAACCAAACCCTTCAAAGTGGACGAATTGATCATTACCGTTCAGCGCGCCCTCGAATTCCGTTCCATCGTCGCCGAAAACGCGCAATTGCGCGCCGAACTCGACTCCCGATACCGCTTTGAAAACATCGTGGCCGAAAGTGCCCCGATGCGGAAAATCTGCGACATGATCCAGCGGGTGGCCCCGACCGACAGCACGATTCTCGTGCTGGGGGAAAGCGGCACCGGTAAGGAGCTGGTGGCCAAGGCCATCCATGCCTATAGCTCGCGCTCGAAGGAACGGTTTGTCCCCATCAACTGCGCCGCACTACCAGAGCCTCTCCTGGAATCCGAATTGTTCGGCCATGTGAAGGGTGCCTTCACCGGCGCGGTGGCGAACAAGGATGGTTTGTTCGAAGTGGCGGATGGCGGTACGATCTTCCTCGACGAAATCGGCAGCATGCCGATGAGCATCCAGGCGAAGCTGCTCCGCGTCCTGCAGGACCGGCAGGTACGCAAGGTCGGTGGCACCGACTCGCTGACCGTGAACGTCCGTGTGGTGGCGGCGACAAACGATCGCCTCGAAACCTTGATCGAAAAGGGGCGTTTCCGCGAGGATCTCTATTATCGCTTGAGCGTGATTCCAATCGAAATTCCCCCGCTGCGCGACCGCCGCGATGACATCATGCCGCTTGCCCAGTACATGATCCGCAGGGAAATCGGCCCGAACCGCCAAGCCCCGACCATTCTGCCCGAGGTGCAGGTTGCGATGGAGCGCTACCCATGGCCCGGCAATGTTCGCGAACTGGAAAACGCCATCCGCCATGCCTTGACCTTCGTCGCCGATGGCCAAATCACCATGGAAGTGCTGCCCGCCAAGATAACCCGTCAGGCCTCCCGCGACACGCTGGTTGAACTCGCCGGGGAGAAGGATCCCGAAAACCTTCGCTCGCTGAAATCCTATGTCCGCAACCGCGAGATGGAATACATCAGCCATGTGTTAAAGCAAGTGGGCGACGACAAGGAAAAGGCGGCCAAGATCCTGAAGGTCAGCCTGGCCACCCTGTACCGCAAGATTCCGAACTCCTGACCCCCGACCGGTGACGAACCGCAACGCCATCCGGGTGCTCGCCATCGCCCTCATTGCCTTCGCGGTGTTCGTCGTCCATGCTCTCGTCCAGCGCCGCGATGCCGTGCGGCGCGACCATTGCCTCCGCACGCTTCAAGCCATCGAAGGTGCCAAGGAGCAATACGCCATCGAACACGGAGGCGAAACGCCTCCTTCGCTCGACGTTTTGATTCCCCGATACCTCCCCGCGTCGCCCGTGTGTCCTTCCGGCGGTCACTACGTGCTTGGGAATCTACAGACCGGCGTCGTGTGCAGCGTTGCGGCCCACGCCCACCGCTGGCCTTGACCTGGACCAATCCTGTTGTTTTCGCCCCTGCCTGCGCACCGGGTATGGCCCGCTTGAGCCACGTATTCACCGGCGACGAGAAAATTATCGGTTTGACCCCTTTGGTGAATACTTTGATTGCTCCGGTCGGTCGTGCTACTGTGCGGGCATGACGATTTCTACCATGCCGGCCGTGCCGCGCCGGCGCTTCGGGCGCACCGAACTGGCCATGCCGGTGCTTTCATGTGGCGGGATGCGTTACCAGCATGCCTGGCAGGACAAGGAACGGGCGGAGATCCCCTCCGACAGCCAGAACCTGGTGGCCGCCTGCATCCGCCGGTGCGTGGCGCTTGGCATCAACCACATCGAAACCGCCCGCGGCTACGGCACTTCGGAAATCCAACTCGGCCCCGTGCTCGCCGAATTCCCGCGCTCCTCCCTGATCATCCAAACGAAAGTAGGGCCGAAATCCACCGCGGCGGAGTTTCGCCAGACCTTCGAGAAATCCTTGAGTCTGCTCCAACTCGACCGCGTGGACTTGCTGGCCATTCACGGCATTAACAACCGGGCAATCCTTGACGAAGTGCTAGCGCCTGGCGGATCCCTGGAGGCCGTGCGGCAGTTGAAAGCGGAAGGCCGGTGCGACCACGTCGGTTTCTCCACCCACGCCCCGGTGGAGGTGATCGTCGATGCCATCGCCACCGATGCGTTCGATTATGTCAACCTCCACTGGTATGCTGTGAACGAGGTCAATACCCCGGCGATCGATGCGGCAGCTCGGCACGACATGGGCGTGTTCATCATCAGCCCGAACGACAAAGGCGGCAAACTTTACGAACCACCCCCGAAACTGGTCCGCCTCTGCGCCCCGCTGACCCCGATGCAGTTCAATGACCTGTATTGCCTCAGCAACGAAAAGGTCCACACCCTCAGCCTCGGCGCGGCACGCCCTACGGATTTCGATGAACATGTGCTGGGCATGGCGCACTATGAGCGCCGCCGGGAGATGACCGACCCGATCGCTGCGCGGCTCCGCGCCGAAATGGCCTCTAGCCTCGGTGCCGACTGGTGCGCCCGGTGGGCCGACGGCCTGACCGACTGGACCCTCCTTCCCGGCGAGGTCAACGTCTGGGAGATCATCCGTTTGTGGAACTACGCCACCGCGCTCGACATGGAGGCCTTTGCGAAACTCCGGTACAACCTGCTGGGGCAGGGGGACCACTGGTTCCCCGGTCGCAATGCCGCCTCGTTCGATGAACCCGCCTTGCGCCTCGCCCTGGCCGGTTATCCCTTTGCCGACCGCATTCCCGCACTGCTGCGCGACGCCCATGCCCGGTTCTTCGAGGCCCCGAAAAAACGGCTGAGCGAAGGCGGTTGATCCCGTTCCGCCAATGGGTCCGGCTGATTCGTCGAACCGCTTTATAAATCCCTTGTCCTGGTGTAGGTTATGAACGTAGTGTCGTCCCGGAGGATTCGATGAAACGCGGCGGTGGTACATGGCTATCCTTGATGGCGACGTTCGTGCTGGTGACGGGCGTGGCCCATGCGTCCGTGGTCACCTCGCAGTTCGTGACATCCTACGCGATTTCCACCAATGCCGCCGGCAACCGTTGGGTGACGTTCCAGTTAAGTCCGGCCGGGACCGTCGAGGTGGTGCCGTTCGCCCCGGACGTCATCCGGGTGCGTTTCCACTTCGCCGGTTTGTATGACCGCGAGGAAATCGCCATCAGCAAACCCTTTTCAAACTGGCCGGCTTTCAACCAGACGTTCAGCCAGCCCTCGGCGACGAATTTCCTGATCCAGACCGACGCCCTGACCGTGAGTATCGTACTGAGCAATACGTTCCAGGTGCATTTCCTTGATCCTTCCGGCTACGACGTGCTGCGCGACCAGCGCATCGAATACAATGTCACCTACCAGCAGATCGACGATACAACAGCCTACGATCAAGTCGGTTGGCCCGGGGAATCGACCTCGGTCTCGAATTTCCCGTCCGGATTCAAGCTCCGCGCCGTGAAAAGCCGCTCGCCCTCGGAAGCCTTCTTCGGCCTGGGTGATACCGCCGGGCCGCTCAACCGCGCCGGCCGGGCCATCCAGTTCTGGGCTCAGGACACCTACCAGTTCGGCGAGGGCCGGACTCCGAAATACACCGCGCTGCCGATGGTCTATGGTGTTCGCGGCACCAGCACAAACCATCCTCCGTTCGCCTACGGCCTGTTCTTCAACAATCCGGCCCGGCCGGTGTTCCGATTAAACGGGGCGGGCAATACCTGGTCGTTCGAGGCGGGCGATGACCAACTTGACTATTTCTTCTTCGGGGGCGGAACCGGGCGCACCATGACCGCGGTGATCGACCGGTTCAGCGAGCTGACCGGCCGTCCGGCCATGCTGCCGAAGTGGGCGCTCGGTTTCCACCAGTCACGCCACTCCTATTTCACCCAAGCCCGTGTGGAGGAAATCATCCGCGACATGCGCACCAACGACTTCCCGTGCGATGCGATCTACCTCGATATCGGCAGCCAGCAGAATTTCCTCGGCGGTGTTCCTTCCTCTGATTTCGGTTCACAGCCCGGCCAGCTCACCTTCAACACCGCCTACACCAATGTGCCGGCGCTGATCACCCACGCTGCCACCAACGGCTTCAAGCTCGTGCCGCTGATCGAACCGCTGCTCACCACCAACGATCCGCTGTACAACGTAGCCCTGACCAACCTGTATTTCCTGAAAAACAACGACCTATCAACCTTTGTCGGCACGAACTTTCTCGGCCGGATCTCGTGGATCGATTTCAGCATCGGTGCCGCGGTGGACTGGTGGCGCGGCCAGTTGACCAACTACCTGGCGACCTATCCCTTCGATGGCATCTGGAACGACCTGAACGAACCGAATGAAAATGCGATGCCGCTGAACACGCTGTGGTTCCTGGACGGGCGTTACGGGGGTGGCCTGGTCACCAACGACACCCGCAAGTGGCACGCGATCAACAAGAACACCTACAACATTTGGGAAGCGCGGGTGACCTACGCGGCGATGCGCGAGCAACAGCCGGCCAAACGCCCCTTCGTGCTCAGCCGCGGCGCATGGCCGGGCATCCAGCAATGGGCGGCCGGCTGGAGCGGTGACAACAAGTCCAGCTTCGACCACCTTCGGTTTAATGTGCCGCTTGGCCTGAACACCATGATTTCCGGTCAGGCCTGGTTCGGCCACGACGTGGGCGGCTTCGTGGATGACACCACGCCGGCCCTGCTGGCGCGGTGGACCCAGTCCGGCGCGCTCAATCCGATGTTCCGCAACCACACCACGCTGGATACGATCGACCAGGAACCGTGGGTGTTCGGCAAGCCGTATTCCTTGTGGAACCGGCGGTGGATCCAATTCCGCTACGAACTGATGCCCTACCTGTATGCGCTCGCTGCCGCCTCGGCCACCAACGGCCTGCCGCTCAACACCCCGGTGATGTTCCACTTCCAGGCCGACACGAACACGTTCGGCGCGAATGACTACGATTACCTCGTGGGCCGCGACCTGCTGGTCGCGCCGGTGTTCGCCAGCAACGCCCTGTCCCGGTCGGTGTATCTGCCCACCGGCGAAACCTGGTATGCGTGGGACGGTGCGCGCCGGTGGAACGGGGGACAGACCGTAACCCTGCCGGCCTCGCTGGGCACGTTGCCGATGGTGGTGCGGGGCGGGGCGATCATCCCGCGTGGCCCGGTCCAACGCTATGCCAATGAATTCACGCCCGACTGGCTCGATGTGCTCCACTGGCCGGGCGGTACCAACCGGTTCCTGCTCTACGAGGATGACGGTGAAACCACGAACTATCTTGCCGGCGTCTTCGCCCACACGTGGCTGGAATCGGTTAGCGCGACCAACCGGCTGACCTTCACCATCCGTGCCCGCAGCGGTTCGTATGATCCCGGCGACCGAGACATTTATCTGGTCATGCACGATGCCAATCCCGTGGATGGCATCCTCGTAAACAGCGCCGCGGTGCAACGCGTGGCCAACCGCACCGAAGCGGGTGTTACCTTCGGACCGGCCTGGTCGTATGATGCGCTGCGGCGGCAACTGACCGTAAAGGTGCCCGACAGCGGCAACCATCAGGTGGTGCAGGCGGCGTTCACCCCGTGGGTGGATAGCGATGGCGACGGGATGCCTGACGACTGGGAGTCGGTATTCTTCGGAGGTCCGACCAACGGGATGGCCACCGCGAATCCGGACGGTGATGCGCGCAACAACCTGGCCGAGTACCAAGGCGGCACGCACCCGCTTATCGCCGAGGTCTTCACCTCGGTGTACACCAACATGACCGTGGCGGGGACCTTCACCTTCTGGGATGAACAGGCCGGCAACATGCGCCGGGTCGGTAGCAACCGCTGGGCGGCGGTGTTCGACCTGAGCGGCCAGTCCGACATCGAGTTCAAGTTCGTGGCCAACCTGAACTGGGGCGCCGGCAACTGGGGCGACAACCTGCAAACCAATACCACGCCACCCCTGGTCAACCAGTTGGGCTTCGCCAGCGGCGCCAACATCCGGCTGACCAACGGGCTCACCGGCTTCTACACCTTCACCTTCAACGAAACCAACTTGCGCTACAGCGTCACCGCGGCGACGGCGGCGGACAGCGATGGCGATGGCATCAGCGATGCCTTGGAGATGTACCACGGCATGAATCCGTATTCGGCGGCGGACGCCCCGCTCGATGTCGATGGCGACGGCTTTTCCGCCCGGCAGGAGTTCATCGCCGGAACCGTTCCGTTTCTTGCCGCGTCCTACTTGCAAACCACCGGGGTGGTGGAGGCGGCCGGCGCTGCTTCGGTATCGTGGCTGGCCGTGACCGGGCGGACCTACCGGGTCATGGTATCGACCAATTTGTTCGATGTGCCGGCGTGGACGGTCCTCGCCCCGTTCACCAACGTGAGCGGCGGTGGACCGCTGTCGATCACCGACACCTCCAGCCTGCCCTACCGGCTATACCGGATCGATGTGCAACAGCCGTAAGGTATCCCATGCCTACCATGTCCCAGCTGGCCCGGCCGGAAACGCAGATCATCACCTTTGATTGTTACGGCACCCTCATCGATTGGGAGAGCGGGATCGTGGCGGCGGTTGAGGGTTGGCTGGCGCGGCATGGCCGTTCGGCCTCCCGTGCAGACATCCTGCATCAGTATGCCGCCTTCGAGCCGGAAGCCCAGGTGGGCCAATACCGGCATTACCGTGATGTGCTGGCTGTGGTCATGCACCGGTTCAGCGAGTCATACGCCATTCCGCTCGCGGTGGGCGATGAACGTTTGCTCGCCGAATCCCTCGCTGGTTGGTCGCCATTTCCCGATGTTGCGGAGGCCCTGGTGCAGCTGGCGTCGCGCTACCGGCTGGTCATCCTGTCTAATGTGGACCGCGATCTTTTTGCCGGAACCCGTGCCCACTTCCCCCCGGTGTTCGCCGGGGTGGTCACCGCCGAGGATGTGCAGGCCTATAAACCCGCGCACCGGCATTTCCATGCGGCGATGGAGCAGTTCGGCTGCACCCCCGGTCAGATGCTGCACGCGGCGGAAAGTTTGTTCCACGACATCCTGCCTTGCCGCGAACTGGGGATCCCGCATTGCTGGATCAACCGCAAAGGCAAAACGATGGGAACGGGTGCGACCCGGGGAGCGGTGGTACAGCCCGAGGCGGAAGCAGCGTCCTTGGCGGAATTCACCCAGCGGGTCCTCGCATCATGACCGACGACGTGGACCCGGGGAAGGAAACGGAGGAGACGCCCTCCGAACTGGTCTGTCCGGTATGCGGCGCGCCGCTGGTCCACGAAAAATGCAAGCTGGTGTGCCGCAGCGATCGCTGCGTCTACCGGATCGTCTTCAATTGCGCGGAGTTCTGAATGAAACAGTACTGGCTGATGAAATCGGAACCGGATGTCTATGCGATCACCGACCTTGAACGGGACCGGACCACCGCGTGGACCGGGGTGCGGAATTACCAGGCGCGCAATTTCATGCGCGATGCGATGAAGGTCGGTGACGAGGTGTTGTTCTACCATTCCAATGCCGAGCCGCCGGGCGTGGCGGGGTTGGCCCGGGTGGTTCGACCGGCCCATCCGGACCGCACCGCGCTGGACCCCGGGAGTGATTATTACGATCCGAAAGCCACCGAAGAAAATCCGATCTGGATGCACGTCGATGTCGGCCATGTCCGGACCTTCCCGCGGGTGGTGACGCTGGAGGAGTTGAAGGCGGATCCGGCGCTGGACGGATTGATGGTGACGAAACGCGGCATGCGACTTTCCGTGCAACCCGTCAGCCCGGCTCATTTCGCGCGCATTGTGCAGTTGGCCGGTCAGCGTCGCTGAGCGCGGTGGCTTGCTTCCGGTTCGGATGCGGGATGATTCCGTGTCAGACGCTGTCGGCGCCGAGGAAGGATCGCACGTCGTCGGCCAGGTCCTGATGGCAGGCGGCGATGCAGGCGTAACGGCCGGGGTGGGCGATGGGTTGGATCTCAAACGACCCGCCAGCCCGCTGGATGATCAGGCCGGCGGCGGCCACATCCCACAGGTAGAGCCCGGTCTGGCAGAAGATGTCGACCGAGCCCACGGCGACCTGGCAGAGATCGAGGGCGGCCGCGCCGAGGATGCGTACTTTTTGCACGTGGGGGGCGAGGCGCTGGGCGGTGGCCAGCGGGGGATCACGCGGGTTCAGTTCCTTTTCCGAACCGGTGACGACCAGGGCATCGGCGAGCCGCCGGGTTTCGGCGACTTTCAGGGTGACCCCGTTGCACTGGGCCGGACTGTCGGTGCTGGCTTCGTAGAGGTGGTCGAATTCCGGGGCGTAAACCGAACCAGCCACGACGGTGCCATGGACGCGGACCGCGACCGAGGAGCACCACCAGGGGATGCCATGGAAGAAGTTCACCGTGCCATCGATCGGATCGAGAATCCATTCCACCCCGGCGGTGGTGGCCCCGTCCACGGTCCATTCCTCCCCGAGCACCGGATCGCCGGGGAACACCCGGTGGATGGCCTCGACGGCGGTGCGCTGGGCCTCCCGGTCGAGCATCAGTTTCACATCGTGGGAAAAGCGTTCGTGGACTTCCGAGCGCCGGGCTTTTTCGCGCAGCGCGTGCAGACCGGCGGCGCGGGCGGCATCGCGGCAGACCGCGAGCAGGTGTTCAATGCTGCGATCGGGCTGGTTCATGTCAACGCTGGTACCAGGCGATGGTGCGGCGCAGGCCTTCCTCGAAGGTGATCTTGGGTTCCCAGCCGATCATGGCCTTGGCCCGTGAGGAGTCGGCCTGGCTGTCGCGCACGTCGCCGGCACGGGCGGGTTCGTGTTTCGGCTCGATGTTCTTGCCGAGGATGCGGGCGATCAGCAAGGCGAGTTCCTTGATGGAGATACGGTTGCCCCAGGCCACGTTGTACACGCCGCCAGCGGCGGCTTCCGGTGCCTCGCAGCAGGCGAGGTTCGCGGCGACGATGTCGTCCACGTAGGTGAAGTCGCGGGTCTGCCCCCCGTCGCCATGCAGGATCGGGGCGCGGTCGTTCAGCACGGCATGGATGAACAGCGGGATCACGGCCGCGTAATCGGACTTCGGGTTCTGGCGCGGACCGAACACGTTGAAATAGCGGAGCGAGTAGGTTTTCAGTCCATAGAGGTTGTGGAACATCCGCAGGTAATGTTCGCCGGCGAGCTTGTGCAGGGCATAGGGGGAGAGCGGGGTCGGGGTCATGTCCTCTTGTTTCGGCAGTACCGGGGTATTGCCGTAGACGGAGGAGGACGAGGAGAACACCACGCGGTCCACGCCGGCATCGCGGGCGGCGAGCAGCAGGTTCAAGGTGCCGTTGATGTTCACATCGTTGGCGGACCAGGGGTCCTCGACGGAGCGGATCACCGAGGGCATCGCGCCGAAGTGAATGACAAAGCGGACATCCTTCACGGCGCGGGCCACGGTGGCACGGTCGCGCAGGTCGCCTTCGATCAACTCGATCCGGTCCTCGAGACCGGCGAGGTT
>CALBHI010000174.1 GCA_937894535.1 uncultured Verrucomicrobiota bacterium | reverse complement strand
ATCACCGAGCGGAAAATCGCGGAGCAACGCCTGCGGCATTTTTCCCGCCGCGCGCACCTGCTGCTGCAGGCACCTCTTCTGGCCGAACAGCAGGGTGAGGCGATGTTCCTGCAGTCGATCATGGAATTCTGCGAGGAGCTGACCGGCAGCAAAATGGCCTTCATGCATTTGGTCAACGAGGACCAGGATACCATCGAGCTGGTCGCCTGGTCGCGGGCGACCTTGGCGGCCGGGTGCAAGGTGATGTTCGAAAACCATTATCCCATCGCCCAGGCTGGAATCTGGGCGCGTTCCTTCCACACCCGCCAGCCGGTGGTCATCAACGATTTTGCCCAAGCGGCAGGCAAACGTGGATTGCCCGAGGGCCATGCCGTGCTGACCCGGATGATCTCGTTGCCGGTGGTGGGGGATGACAAGGTCCGGATGATTGTCGGGGTCGGAAACAAACCCGAGCCGTACGAGGCAATCGATGTCGAAACCTTGCAGTTGATGGCGAACGAGGCCTGGCGGATCGTCGAGCACCGCCGCTCCGAGCAGGCGCTCAAGCTGAGCGAGGAGCTGCTGGACGAGACCGGTCAGGCGGCCGGAGTGGGCGGCTGGGAGGTAAACCTGCTCACCAACGAACTCCGCTGGACGAAACAAACCTACCGGATCCATGACCTGCCCCTTGATTACCGGCCGACGGTGGAGAGGGCCATTGAATTCTATGACCCGGGTGATCGGCCCATACTGATCCAGGCGATCGAGGAGGCGAAGCGCACCGGGAAGCCGTACCACCTCGAATTGCCGTTCACCAGCAGCACGGGTCGCCGCCTCTGGGTGCGCACCATCGGGCAAGCCCGGTTCGAAGAGGGCCAAGCGGTGAAGTTGCTGGGTGCCTTCCAGGATATCACCGAGCGGAAGATGGCCGAACAGGAGCGCCTGAAACTGAGCGAGCAACTGGCCCAGGCGCAGAAGATGGAAAGCGTGGGGCTGCTGGCCGGCGGCATCGCCCATGAGTTCAACAACAAGCTGCAGGCCATCCTTGGCTTCACCGAGTTGGCCTCGCTGAATGCCGGACATGCTTCCCCGATGTTGCAGGAGCTGGTGGAAATCCAGCGGGCCGCACAACAGTCAGCCGAGCTGACCCGCCAGTTGCTGGCGTATGCCAGCAAACAATTGGTGTCGCCCCGGCGCATTCATCTGGGCCGTACGATCAAGGGGATGCTGCGGATGATCGGGCAGGTGCTCGGCGAGAATATCGACGTTTCCTATTTCATGGAGCCGGACCTTGTTCCGGTGCGAATCGATCCCAACCAGGTGGACCAGATCCTGACCAACCTTGTCCTGAATGCCCGCGATGCCATGCAGGGGCGCGGACGGTTGGCCATCGAGGTAACCAACGCACGTTTCGAACTCGGTGATCCACGCCTGCCGCTGGAGGTGCCCCCGGGCGATTTTGCCTGTCTGGCCGTGCGCGATGAAGGCACCGGAATTCCGGATGAAATCATCGACCAGATCTTCGAGCCGTTTTTTACGACCAAACCGCAGGGCAAGGGTACGGGACTTGGGTTGCCCACGGTGTACGGGATCGCCCGTCAGAATGGCGGTTTCGTCACGGTGGACAGTGCGGTCGGCGAAGGCACAACCATGCGGGTGCTCCTGCCGCGGGACCGTGTAGCCGAGACGCCCGGCGAGTCGGATGCCCCGCTACCCCGCACGGTCGGCGGACCCGAAGTGTTGCTGGTGGTCGATGACGAACCGGCCGTGCTGAAGATGATGGTACGGGGCCTGAGTGGACTGGGTTACCAGGTGCATGCGGCGTGTTGTGGCGCGGATGCGGCCAAGCTCGCCACGGCGTATGACGGCACGCTACGGCTTCTGGTGACGGATGTGATGATGCCGGGGGAAAGCGGGGTGGAGCTTTACCGCCGGCTACTGCCGGATCACCCGAGCCTGAAGGTGCTGTATATTTCCGGCCATGCCGATGATGTGCTGGGGCCGCAAGGGGTGATCGATTCCGGTCAACCGTTTGTCGCCAAGCCATTCACCATCCGCACCCTCAACGAGCGTATCCGGTCGGTGCTTGATCGGTCCAACTGATGTGCCGTTC
>CALBHI010000173.1 GCA_937894535.1 uncultured Verrucomicrobiota bacterium | reverse complement strand
GTTTTCGTCTGCCGATGCCCAGGGCAAAATCCTCTGGGCGGTGAACGGCGGTGCGAACTACAAGACCTCCGTCAACCCCGGACCCGGCGTGCAATGGGCCGGCAACCAATCCCAATGGCCGACCGAAGGCAATGTGACCTCGGCCGATGACCTCTGGCTGAATGTCGAATCCTGGCCGCGCGGCACCGCGGTGTCCGCTGCCGCCCTGTACAGCGTAAACGGCGGCGTGTGGTTCAGCGAACCGATGCGCCTGGCCGGTGCGCGCGGCAACAACGACTGGTGGCACCTGAACCTCGGCAAGTTCCCGCCCGGCAGCCGCATCCATTACGTGACCACCGTGACCGACCACAACGGTGCCGTGAAGGTCGCCTCCTCCGGTCAACAAACCGCCACCGTGAACAGCTCCTCCGCGGATGGCGATCTCGATGCGCTGCCCGACGATTGGGAGCGGTTCTGGTTCGGCACCCTCGCCGCGCACGCGACCGGCAATCCCGATGCCGACGGCGCTCCGAACCTCCCGCTCACGACCCACCTTGAGTTTCTCCTCGGCACCGAGCCGATCCACAGCAATGACCTCGCCGCGATCGCCCTCGCCTGGTATCCGTCACATCCCGTCCAGCAGGGATGGCTGCGCCTTTCCTACAGGCCCGAAGCCACCCGCACCCTCTCCGGCATCACCACCGGCACCCGCTTCCGCGTGATCTCCCAGCCCGGCGCTACCGTGCGCGAGGTCGGACCGCCCGCCCGCAATGCCGCGACCGGCCGCTACGAGACGAACCTCACCGTCGCCGCCAACGCCACCGGCCTCGTGGTGTCGGTGATCGACGGTGCAGTCACCGATAACAACCGCGGCGTATTCTGGTCCATTCCGGTCAAACCGCTGACCGGCGGGCCGGTCGACTCGGATGGCGACGGACTCCCCGACGTGTGGGAGCTGCTGCACCAACTCGATGTGCTCGACCCTGGCCTGGTGAGTCCTGCGCTCGGTCCGCTCGGCGACCTCGACAGCGACGGCGTGACCAACCTGGACGAGTTCCGGCTCGGCTGGCATCCCCGCCAGGCCAACCCGCCCCCGTCCATCTCCATCCTCTATCCGGCCCACCGCCAAACCCTCTAATCCCCTTGCGGAGTTTTTCCCCATGATCTCGTCCCACCACCTCGCTGTTCCCCTGTTCGCCACGCTTTGCGCCTTACTCGCCCCGGCCGCGTCCGCCGCGGTCGGTCCCGGCTCGGTCCCATCGTCCATGCCCGCCACGCTCTCCGCCCCCGCACCCCTCGCCGCCACCGTACTGCGCGGCGGCGAAGCCCTCGTCCCCGCCAACAACCACGGCGTGTTCGACCGTATCATCCTGCGCCCGCGCGAACGCGTCGCCGTGACCCTGCGCGGCCCCGGCCTCGCCCCCGGCGAAAGCATCTACGCCTACACCCTGCACGGCGGCTTGATCGACGGTGAACGCACCAAACATCTGCGCGCCGACGCGAACGGCGAGATCCACGTCATCGTCGAGACCGGCGCGTTCTACGGCAACTACCCGATCGTGCTCCGCACCCGCGGCGGTGAACAGGCCCTTTCCTTCTGGGTGCAGGACGAAAACGATCGCGCGTCCACACCCATGCCACAGGAAGAAGACGACGAAGAGTCCGCTTGCGGCAATCCGCCCCAACCGGATCCGGATCCCTGTGACGGCCTGTCCGGCGCGGAACTCTGTGCCTGCTGCGAGGAAAATCCCGAGGCGTGCGGCGGCGGCGGTTCGGGTGGAGGCTCCGGTGGCGGATCGGGTGGGGGAGGCAGCGGACCCAGCACCGCGTCCACCGGCTGTGGCGGCGCGGCCCCGGCCAACGGCATGAACCCGTTTAATCCGAGCTCCGGCACGGTCAGCCGCGAAATCACCGACCTCGCCATGACCCACCTCGCCGGGCAATTCCCGATGGGCATCGCCCGCACCCACATCAGCCGCCCCGACGAATTGCCCTCGGTGCTGCGCGACCTGCCCTTCGGCGATGGCGGCCACTGGCGGCATTCGTTCCAGTGGACGATGGGCCTTGTCGGCAAGAACAGCATCAGCAACGACGTGCTGCGCGTGATCTATCCCGACGGACGCCTCGGCAATTTCGAACGCAAGAACCAGAACGATCCCTACCTGATCTTCGAACCGAGCACCCACGAACGCATGGAGGTGAACGGAACCAACCTGTCGCTGATCATGCTCGACGGCACCCGCCACCAGTTCGAGGAATACACCGTGAACAGCCAGCGGCTGTTCCGCGCCGTCCGCACCATCGACCGCTACAACAACACCTACCAGTTCCACTACGCCAGCAACGCCCTCCAGCGCGTGGTCGCCCCGAACACCAACCAGTGGGTCCACTTCGACTACGGAGCCCTGCCCGGATCCGTCCGCCCCGGTTACGTCCGCTTCACCTACACCAACCACCAGGCTGTCGCCGTCTCGCTGAGCGGTTCGTTCAACGACTGGGCCCTCGCCACCATGGGCCGCGGCCCCGGCGGTGTCTGGACGATGGAGTGGCCGCTCGGTCCCGGTGTCCACGAGTACAAGTTCGTGGTGCACGACGGCGCGACCTCCCGCTGGGTCGGCGACGACGACAATCCCTATTGGACCGCCCCCGACACCAACGCCGTCGCCCTCGTCGATCCCTTCCCGGTCATCACCCGCATCCGCAGCAGCGACGGCCGTTCCGTCGACTACCACTACGCCGTGCTGCCCGGCGACCGCACCATCCAAGTCGCGCTGACCAACGTCGTGTACGGCGACGGCACCGATGCCCGCTATACTTACTACAGCTACACCAACGAGACCCGCACCTGCCTGCTCAGGACCGCCGACGATCCGATGTACCGCGGTCCCGGCCGCAGCATCGAATACCTCTACCAGACCAATCGCCTCTATGCCGGCCAGATCATGGAGGAGCGCAGCCTCGACACCGGTGCCCTCTATGCCCGCCTCGACATCAGCCTTGCCAATCCGCGCCTCCGCGTGGTCACCCGCGCGAACGGCGAACAACACAGCATCGCCTACACCGGCAACAGCGGCGGCCGCCCCCACACCTTCACCAACCCGGTCGGCCGCGTCCACCACAAGACCTACTTCGGCGGCAACGGCATGACCGCCAGCCGCACCGACGACCTCGGCCGCACCACCACCTACCAGCGCACCCCGCTGTTCGGCGCGGTGACCGTGAAATCGAACTCGGTCGAAGGCACCGTCCGCTACACCTACACCAATCCGGACCGTCCGTTCTACCTTGCCAGCATCACCGACGAGCAGGGCCGCGTCATCCGCCACACCCGCGATGCCAACCACCGTGTGACCCGCACCGACTACCCCGATGGCACCTACGAGGCCTTCACCTTTGGTCCGGGCGGCGCCCTCACCACCCAGCGCTTCCGCGACGGCACCACCGAGTCGTACCAGTACAACGCCAAGGGCCTGCGCACCGCGACCACCCGCGCGTCCGGTCTGGTGGAAACCTTCGCCTACGACGCGCACGACCGCCTCGTCACCCGCAGCAACAGCCTCGGCCAGGTCTGGACCACCACCTACACCTGGCGCGGCCTGCCGCTCGTCCAGCGCCATCCCGACGGCAGCACCGACCAGCACAGCTACAACCGCTACGGCCAGGTGACCCAGACCATCAACCGCATCGGCGCGCGCACCGTGTTCACCTACGATGCCCACGGCTACCTCGCCTCGACCCGCGACGCGCTCGGCCACACCCTCACCGTTAGCAACAACCTGCTCGGCCTTCCCGTTCAGACTACCCTGCCGTCCGGCCTGACCGTGCAACGCACCTACGACGGCCTCGACCGCGTGCTCAGCGAAACCTGGTTGTCCGACACCACCGCCGTGCGAAAGTTTTACGGCCCCCTCGGCCTGACTAGCCAGGTCAGCCGCGCCGGCGCGGTGCGGGCCATGACCCGCGACCTCGAAGGCCGCGTGATCGCCGAACGTGATCCGCTCGGCC
>CALBHI010000172.1 GCA_937894535.1 uncultured Verrucomicrobiota bacterium | reverse complement strand
AATAGAATACCGGGCTGAACCAGAACAACACGGTGAGCAGCGACGTGACCAGGTATTGCACATCGCGGTAGTAGACATTCAGGGCTGAGCAGATCAGCGAGAGGCCGATGATCGCGATGAGCAGGATTGCATACACCACGGGCAGCCAGACCATGTACAACGACCAGGGAACCTGGAAGGCGATGAGGAACGCGACGAGCAGGCCACACATGATGACAAAGTGAATCACCTGGGAGAAGACAACCGACAGCGGCAGGATGATGCGGGGGAATATCACCTTCTTGACCAGCGGTGCATTGTCGACCACCGAGGAGGTGGCGACTGTTACGCTCAACGACAAGAAGTTGTAGGCGATCAATCCGAGCAGCACGAAGATCGGAAAGTATTGTTCACCTTCGCGGGGATAGACGTAGGTGAAGATAAAAATCAATACGCCGAGCATGACCAGCGGATTGATGATCGACCAGAGGATGCCCAGCGACATGTTCCGGTAGCGGATGCGGAAGTCTTTCAGGATCAGGTTCAGGAGGGCGAACCGGAACTTCCATATGTCCTTGACCAGATTGATCATGTCATTTCCATCAGCTAAGGCGTGATAATATCGGATGGTGGGGTGAGCGGCAAGTCCGGCCCGCGACGCCGGGTTCAGATGTCGGAGCGCAGCCCGATTTCTTCCAGTCGGGCGCGGATGCGGCGGCCGATCGCTTCGGGGGCGTAGGCGGTGCGGATGAGGTGCTGGCCGCGGGCGGCGCGGAGGGCGGCCTCGGCGGGGTCGTTGACCACGCGGACCATCTGCTCGGCAGCGTCGTCGGTGTCGGGTTCGGCCCACCATTGGCCTTTCTGGTAAGGGCCGTAGTCCCGGGTGAGCTGGACGAGGTCGTAGCGGACCGGGAAGGAGTTCCACGGGTCCATGAAGTCGGTGGTGCTCGACCAGCCGGTGCCGATGACCGGTTTGCCGAGGTACATCGACTCGGCGAGGGTCAGGCCGAAGCCCTCGGACCGGTGCAGGGAGATGTAGCAATCCACCCGGTTGAACAAGGCGTTGAGGTCGGGTCGGTCGAGGTAACGTTCGATGAGGTGGATGCTCGGATCGGCCGCGGCGGCGTCGCGCATTTCGGTCAGGAGCGGATGATCGGTTTTGGTGTTGATCATCTTGACCACCAGGCCGACCTCGCGGTTGAAGCGCGCCTTGGCCTTGCGGTAAGCGGCGAGCAGGGCGCTGGGGTTCTTGCGCTCGGGCACGCTGAGCACATCGAACATGAAAAGGAAAAGGAACGGCGTTTCGGGCAGGCCGAGTTCCTTGCGGCCGATGTGCGCCGGGGCGTCCGGGTTGATCGCGTAGGGCATCAGCACGACCGGGATCGGGGCTTTGGCCGCGAAGGCCTGCTGGCAGAAGGCGGAGGGGGCCCAGAGTTCGTCGAGGAACCGGAATGATTCGGTCCATCCGGCGGGAAACTCCGGAAGCTCCCAGTTCCACACGCCGATGTTGTAGCGGCCCTGAAGTTGTTCATGGTGATCGGCGACGGCGTAGGGCAACTGGTCGGCGTTGATGTGCAGGATATTCACCGGGTGCACCGGTTGGGTGGTGCCGGTGGTGTCGAGGGTTTCGCCCATGCGGGAGGCGACGCCTTTGCGAAAATCGATGAGGGCGACCGGGATGTTGGCGGCCTTGGCGGCGCGGTGGGTGGCGCGGGCGGTTTCGCCGACGACGAGTTCGGCCTGGAGGTAGCCGATGAGGTTGAGGCCCATCGGTTTTCCGGCGAGGGAGGGGCGTCCCGCAGAGGCCGCGGCCGGGGGGGAGGCTTTGACGTAGGCGCGGTGGAACATCCAGCCGTGGATTTTCTGGCGCACCGGCAGCGGCAGGACCCAGTGGGTGAGGTGTTTGAAGCGCCAGGCCTGGTGGTAGAGCCATTGGGCGAGGCCGGGCGAGGCGGGCGCGGCGGACTCGGTGCCGCCAAGGGCGCGGCGGATGGGGGCGAGGAATACATCGTCGAGGCGCACGAGGTCGGGCGAGGCGAGCAACCACTGGGCGAAGCCGCGGGCGTGGATGCCGGTGACGTCGGGGAATTGTGCCTGGAGGCCGACGTCCGGGCCGTGGTCGTAGAGGTCGAGGGCGAGGCGGGTGATCAGCGGCGAGGAGGTGCCGTGGCGGGAGGCGGGTTCGTTCAGCCAGTCGATGAAGGCAGCGGCGTCGCGACCGGCCGGATCGGGAAAACGCGGGGCAAGGGTGGCGAGGTGTTCGCGGTAGAGGCGGCGGGCGCCGTCGGGGATGCGGACGCCGTGGGCGAAGTGGTTCAGGGCGCAGCGGCGTTCGGCGGTGGCGGGGTAGCCGTGGCGGCGCAGCGCGGCGGTGTAGTCGTCGGTCAGCGCCTTCAGCGCGGGCGGCAGGGTGTCGAGGGTATAGCGGTCCTGGTAGTTGCTGAACACGCCGCGTTCGGGATGGAAGCCGGAGAAGTGGTAGAACACGAGGGGGGCGTCGTTCACGGTCAGGCCGGACGGGGTGCGGGCGAGGGTGCGGGAGGGCAGGTTCCAGTAGGCGACGTTCCAGCCGGGGTCGCGGCAGACGTGGGTGGAGGCGACAAACGACGGGGCGAACTCCATCCATTTCTGGTCGACGAACAGGCCGCGGGCGACATCGACCACGCAGTCGTCGGTCAGTTTGCGTTGCCACCAGCGGACGAAGCGTTCGGTGTCAGGGGTCCAGCGGAACGCGGCGAAGCCGAGGTTGTAGGTGCCGCACTGGAGGATCTCGCGGTCGCCGGGGCGGCGGTCGTCGGCATAGCCCTCGGTGATGTGCGGGGTCAGGACGATGTCGTGGGTGTCGAGCAGGCGCTGGAGGCCGTCGAGGGGGTGGTAGAGGCGGATGTCGGGATCGAAGTAGAGGATACGTTCATAGCCGCGGCGGGCGAGGGCTTCAATGATGAACGGTTTGATGGCGGTGCTCAGTTCGAGCAGCGTGTACTTGAACAGAAAGGCGGGGCGGTCGGGCAGGTCGAGGTCCTCGAGGGGGAGGAGGTGGAAGTTCTCGGTGGCGGGATCGACGCTGCCGGGTTGGTCGCACAGACCGAGCCAGCGGTCGACGCCGGGGGCATGGACGGCGGCGCTTTCCATCAGGGTGCGGACGAAGTGGAGGTAGTTCCCGGCGGCGATGGTGAACAGGGCGGTTTTCGGCGGGGGGGCGTCGGTCACGCGTCACTCCGCGGCCGGCGGGCCGTTGGTCGGGAACGGAAAGGGCAGGGCGATGTTGGTCATCTGTTCGGGGTGGAGGCGCAGGGCCTCCTCGATGCCGGGGCCGAGGCTGCCTTCGGGGATCTCGACGGGGGCGGCGAATTCCGGGTGTTCGGCGAGCATGGCTTCGATGCCGGGGCCGCGGCCGGTGACGACCATGTCGGCGATGGCGCGGTATTCGGGGTTTTCGCGGAGCAGGCGTTCGATGGTTTCACCGCGGCCGATGGCGGGGGGCGGGGCGGTGAGCGGGAACTTGATCAGGCCGTCCTCGACGGCGTTGGGGAATTCAGCGAGGAACCGTTCGATGGCTTCGCCGCGGAAGAACTGCGGATCGTAGTCGATCTGCTGGGTCACGGTGGCGTTGGGGTCCTTTTCGAGCTGGAGGGTGCAGAAGTCGTTGCCGAGCTGGAGCACGACGGTTTCCTGGTCGTAGTTCGCCTCGACGACGAGGATGTCGCCGGCGGCTTCGCCGGGGGAGAGCAGATAGCTGCGGTTATCGCGGGTATCCACGAAGCCGATCTTCACGGCGTCGTTCAGCTCGATCAGCGCCGAGATGCGGATCACGCCGTTGAAGCAGGTCAGGGTGCCGGTATCGTCGGGCACGGCCGGTTCCTGGGCGGAGGCGGCGAGACCGCAGGCCATCAACAAACTGACAAGGAAAACGCGCATAGGCAGGGTTATAGCCTTTCGGGCGGTGAGGGACAAGCATGGGTGTGGGCGGGGGGAAGAGGGTTTAACCACCCGGTCCGCTGCGCGGACCTAGAGGACACGGAGACCACGGAGGGAGGTGGGGGGACGGAACCGCGGATTTCGCGGAGGGCGCGGATGAAGATAAACTACGGAACACGCGGCATACACGGAAGGGATTAGGTATGGGTTCGCTGATGGAGACGCGGTGTCTTCACCGCGTTTGAAGAAATGCGGAGAACGGTCCGATTACGAAGATGTTTAACCACCCGTCCCGCGGAGCGGGACTAGAGGAAGAGGAGAAAGAGGAGGGGGAACTACGAAAGACGCGACATGCACGAAAGGGGATCTGGTAGGGATCGGCGTCCCGCCGATCCGATGGAACGGGAACACGAGGGATCAACGTTGTTGGGCGATCCAGCGCAGGATGGTTTCCGCGCAGGTTTTTTCCTGGCCGTGGAAGCTGTGGTCGGCGTCGGGGATGATGGTGCTGGTGAAGGCGCGGGAACGGGTCTTGGCGCGCAGGATCTCCGCGGCGTCGGTGACCGGGATGCAGGCGTATTGTTCGTTGGCGGGGAAGACGGCGAAGATGGGCAGGGTGACGCGGCGGAAGGTGGTCATGGGTCCGGCGAGGTGGAACAGGCGTGCTTCGGTCTGGGTGGGATCGACCGCGCTGAGGAAACGCCGGGCGGTGAAGCCGAGGCATTTCGGGGGCAGTTTGGTGTCGCCTTTGCCGCGGGCCACGAGGTCGCGGGCCTTGGCCAGCCAGGTCGGGTAGGCGCGGCCGAGGTCGCGTTGGGCGATGGCGAGGTCGTCGCCGAGCGCGGCGAGGATCAGGCCCTTCACCCGCGGATCGCGGCGGCGTGCGGTATGGAAGGTGATCTTCTGGCAGCCGGTGCTGTGGCCAAGCAGGAACACGTGGCGGTAGCCCTGCTGGCGGGCGAAGGCGAGGGCGGCGTCTATATCGTCCAGGCAGTCGATGAAGCGCTCGTCGGCCACGTCGCCTTCACAGCCGCGGTTGTTGAAGGACAGGACATCGATGCTGTGGCGCGGGCCTGAGGTCAGCAGGGCTTTTTTGAATTTCGATTTGTAGAAGTTGCTGCCCATGCCGTGGACGAAGATCAGCAGGGTGGCGGCGCGGCGGCGGCCGGAGGTCCAGAATCCGTCGAGGGTGCGTTTCGTGCCCGGGAGGGGCAGGGTGACCAGCGTGCCGGGAATCTGTCGCGCGGTGGAGGTCATGCGAGTCGGTTCCGGATGGCGGTGACGTCGTCGCGGATCTGGCGGATCAGGTCGGCCTCGTTGCTGAAGCGGCGGTCGTCCTCGCGGATTTTCCCGATGAAGGCGACGTCCAGTTCGCGGCCGTAGAGGTCGCCGGTGTAGTCGATGAGGTGGACTTCCAGTGCGCCGTGTTGCGGTTCGGGCGAAGCGGGCAGGTAGAGGGCGCCGGCGTGGGTGTGGCCATCGAGGGTGACGCGGGCGGCGTAGATGCCGGAGGGCGGGATGGCGCAGCCGCGCACGTCGAGGTTCGCGGTGGGGAAGCCGAGGCGGCGGCCGCGTTTCTGGCCGTGGATGACCGGTCCGCGCACGGCGTGGGGGCGGCCGAGCAGGGCGGCGGCTTGGTCGAGGTCGCCCCGGGCGATGGCTTCGCGGATGCGGGTGCTGGAGACGGGGGCGGCGCCGCTCAGCACCGGGGTGGCGGCGGCGACGTCGAGGTTGCGTTGGGCGGCGAGGGTGCGCAGCAGGGTGACGTTGCCCTTGGCCTGGCGGCCGAAGCGCCAGTTTTCGCCGATGACGAGGCCGCGCAGGAGCGGGAGGCGGCCGAGCAGGTGGTCGAGGAAGGTGTCGGGCTCAAGGGCGGCGAAATCCGGGGTGAACGGGATGACCATCGTGCCGGCGAGGCCGAGGCTGGCGACCAGGTCGAGCTTGAGCGGGAGCGAGGTCAGCAGGGCGGGGGCGGCGGCGGGTTGGACGATGCGCAACGGGTGGGGGTCGAAGGTCATCAGCCACGGTTCGGCGCCGAGGGCGGAGGCGCGTTCGTGGCAGAGGCGGATCACCTGCTGGTGGCCGAGGTGCACGCCGTCGAACACGCCGGCCGCGGCGACCACCGGGTGGTGGATCGAGGCGAGCTGGTCAAGCGTGCGCAGGACGTGCATGGCCGTACCTCAGGCGAGCAGGGCGGGCACCTGGCGGATGGGGATGATGCGTTGCAGGAAGGCGGCGGGATCGAGGGCGAGCAGGTCGGGCAGGGTGATCGCGTCGTCGATCGAGAAATTGCCCGAGCGGGTGCGGCGCAGTGCCTTCAGGTGGGCGCCACAGCCGAGTTCCTCGCCGATGTCGGCGCAGAGGGTGCGCACGTAGGTGCCCTTCGTGCAGCGCAGGGTAAAGGAGGCTTCGTCGCCGGTCTTGCCGTTCAATTGGAACTGGTACACGTGGATAAAGCGGGCTTCGCGTTCGATGGTTTCGCCTTTGCGGGCGAGCTTGTAGAGCGGGACGCCGTTTTTCTTCACCGCGGAAACCATCGGCGGGGTCTGCATCTGGTCGCCGACGCGTTTGGCCATTTGCTCGCGGAGCAGGTCCTCGGACACGTGGGCAGCGGAGCGTTCCTCGATCACCTGGCCGTCGGCGTCCTGCGAATCGGTGCTGATGCCGAGGCGCATCACGCCCTCGTAGGTCTTGTCCGAGCCCATGATCCGGTCGGACAGGCGGGTGCCGCGGCCGAGCAGGAGGATCAGGAGGCCGGTGGCCAGCGGGTCGAGGGTGCCGCCGTGGCCGACTTTTTTCAGGCGGAAGTGGTTGCGGACCTTCGCCACCACGTCGTGGGAGGTGAAGGTGGCGGGCTTGTCGATCAGCAGGACGCCGTCCCACGGATCGAATTCGGTCGGCTGGTACGAGCGGAACTGGTTCATGACGGCTCGTCCGGTTGGTCGGTGGGTTCCGGTTGTTCGTCTTCGAGATGGGCGAGGAGGTTCAGCACGCGGTCACCCTGTTCGATCGAGTGGTCCAGTTCGAAGTTCACGTGCGGGGTGTACTTCAGCACGACGTGGCGGGCGATGTTGCCCTGGATGTCCTTGCGGTGGGACTTGATCAGGTTCAGCAGGCGTTGCTGGCGGGCCTCGTCGCCGCGGATCGAGACGAACACGCGGGTGCTGCGGAGGTTGCTGCTGGTTTCCACGCGGGTCACGGTCACCGACGCGATGTCGGCGCCGGGATCGTTGATCACGCGGAACAGCGACTCGGCGATCTCCTGCTTCAGCAGTTGATTCACGCGGGTGAGGCGGTCGATGGACATGACGAAATACCCTTGGCCGGCAGCGCACCGCCGGAGCGGTTACAGCTGCTGGGCGATTTTTTCCACTTCGTAGAACTCGATCACGTCGCCGATCTCGAAATCGCCGAAGTGGTCGAGGCGGATGCCGCATTCCTGGCCTTCACGGACTTCGCTGGCGTCGTTCTGGAACCGTTTCAGGTTCGAGACCGCACCCTCGAAGATCACGTCGCCCTTGCGCCGCACGCGGGCGCGGGAGCGGGAGGTGACCTTGCCGCCGCGGACGATGCAGCCGGCGACCTTGCCCTTCTTGCCGAGGTCGAACACCTGCTTGATCTCCACGTTGCCGTGGGCGGTTTCGCGCAGGATCGGGTCGAGCATGCCGGACATGACGTTCTTCAGGTCATCCATCAGCTCATAGATGATGTTGTACAGGCGGATCTCGATGCCTTCGCGCTTGGCTAGGCCGGTCACGCCGTTTTCGGTGCTGGTGTGGAAGCCGATGATGATCGCATCGGAGGCACTGGCCAGCAGCACGTCGTTGCTGGTGATGTTGCCGACACCGGTCAGCAGGGGTTTGACGGAAACCTTGGTGCTCTTGATGCCATCGATGATGTGCTGGATGGCTTCGATCGAGCCCTGGACGTCGGCCTTGATGATCACGCCGAGTTCCTTCTTCTCGCCGGATTCGGCCTTCTGCATGAGGGCTTCGAGCGAGGCGCGGCGCGGGGCGCCGGTGGCCATGGCCTTTTCCCGGTTCTCCTGCTGGCGCTGCTCGGCGATCGCGCGGGCGGCGCGGTCGTCCTCCATGACGATGAACTCCGCGCCGGCTTCAGGTACGCCGGACAGGCCGAGGCACTTCACCGCGAACGACGGGCCGGCTTCCTTCACCTTCTTGCCGGTGTCGTCGATCAGCGCCTTCACCTTGCCCCAGTGCGGGCCGACGATGATGGCATCGCCGAGGTTCAGGGTGCCGTTGCGGATCAGCAGCGAGGCGGTCGGGCCCATGCCGGTTTCGAGCTGGGCTTCGATGATGTAGCCTTGGGCGCTGGCCTTCGGGTCGGCCTTCAGCTCGAGGATTTCCGCCTGGAGGTTGATCATGTCGAGCAGGTTGTTCACGCCTTCGCCGGTCAGGGCGCTGACCGGGCAGACGATGGTCGAGCCGCCCCAGTCTTCCGGGGCGAGGCTTTCGCCCTGCAACTGCTGCTTCACGCGGTCGGGGTTGGCGGCGCGGAGGTCGATCTTGTTAATCGCAACCATGATGCAGACGCCGGACGCCTTCGCGTGCTGGATGGCTTCGCGGGTTTGGGGCATCATGCCGTCCACCGCATCGATCACGATCACCACGATGTCGGTCAGGTTCGCACCGCGGGCGCGCATCTTGGTGAACGCTTCGTGGCCGGGGGTGTCCAGGAAGGTGATCGGGCCGGTCGCGGTCTTCACCGTGTAGGCGCCGATGTGCTGGGTGATGCCGCCGTCTTCGCCGGCAGCGACCTTTGAATTGCGGATACGGTCCAGCAGCGAGGTTTTGCCGTGGTCGACGTGGCCCATGAAGGCGACGACGGGGGGACGGACTACCGAGGCGGCGGTCACTTCCGCCTTTTTCTTCGCTTCTTCCTCCACCTTTTTCGGGGCGGGCGGCGGGGGCTTCGGGGCCTTCTTTTCGAGTTCCACGGTGAATCCGTGTTTCTCGGCGAGGGCCTGGATGGTCTTCAGTTCGATCTTCTGGTTGATCGAGGCGAAAATGTTCATGCCCATGAGTTGGGCGATCAGCAGATTCGGCTTCAGGCCCATCATCTCGGCCAGGTCGCGCACGACCATGGGCGGCTTCACGATCAGCGTTTTCGATGCGGGCTCGGCTGGTTTGGCCGGCTCGGGAGCGGGTTCGGTAGCCACCGCGGCGACCGGTTCCGGTTTGGCCGGTGCGGGGGCTGCGGCGGCGGCCGGGGCGGGCGCGGCCGGGGTTGCGGGCGTGGTTTTGGCCGACATCAGGGTGCGGGCATGGCGCACCTGGTCTTCGGTCAGGTTCGCCATGTGGGTTTTCAGGTCAAGCTTCAACGAGGCGTTGAGCTTGTCCATGATGCGCCGGAGGTGCGACTTCACCGTTCCCTCG
>CALBHI010000171.1 GCA_937894535.1 uncultured Verrucomicrobiota bacterium | reverse complement strand
TTCAACAAGACCAACCTTGGTGAGTTGCGCCTGGATGATCTGGTCAACGTCGAGCGCGCCCTGCGCATGGGCGAAACCATCGGCGGCCATTTTGTATCCGGCCATGTGGATGGCACCGGAACCACCTCCGCCTGGGAGCCGGTCGGGCATGATTTCATCTGGCGTATCCAGTGCCCGAAAGCCATCACCGATGGCATGGTGCCCAAAGGGTCGATCGCCATTGACGGCATCAGCCTCACCATTGTTGACCTGAAGGACGGCGAGTTCTCCGTGCACATCATCCCGCACACGGTCAGCCACACCAACCTGCTGCGCGTGCACGTCGGCCAAAAGGTGAATCTCGAGACCGACATGCTCGGCAAGTACGTTGCCCGGCTGATTAAACCCGCCGCTCAGCCCGCGGGTTGACCTGCCGGACCGTTGCCTTGTGGCATAGTCAGAGTTTCCGCGCCGATTGCCTCAACGTGGGAAGGTGTCCGGCTACCATCTCCCGCAGACCAGCCAAGGCATGTTTCATCGCATCGCTCGAGTCGGCCAGCAGCCGCATGACGACCAGGCCTGGTGTGGGCTGGGTGATGCCGATCCGAATGGCGGGTCCTGGCCATGCCATTACCGTTTCCTGCCAATCCCGCAGCGGGACCGGTTGTGGAGATGCCACCAGCACATTGGCGAAGTAGCGGGGTGGGGTGCCTTGGACGTCCACCAGGCTGCGGTTCGCAGGATCATGACGGTACTGTTCGGCCAGCACCAGGTGGTTGTCGATACGAACCCTGGTTTTCCAGGTAATCCAATCGAACGCAAAAACCTCGCCGTGCGCCACCCGGCCCGGAGCGAGCGTCTCCACCAGGTACGCCGAACTCCCAGCGGCCAGATCGATGGTGGTTTCCTGCCGGTAACGGCATCCGCGTTGCGGGATGAACAACTCGGGCATCCACTCCAACCATCCACCGTCGGCCACCCGAATCTGTTGGGTCAGCGTCGCTTCCCCGTGGGGCATGGTGTGGATCCGGCTAGCGCTCGGCGACGTCAACAGCACCGAGGCACCCGGTGCGACCTCTATGTCCATTGACAGGTGATCCCCGGCGAAAACCCCTGCCGTTGCATTCACCGCCTGCACCAGCAAGACGCCACCATCCCAATACGGCTTGCTCAAGTGCCACGGTGCGGAAATCGCCTGCCGGCCGATGACCGTTCGTCTGTCCAGATCCGTCCGGCATTCAATGGAAAATTGACCCCGCATCGCCGTGTCGTACCACGATCACGGTCAAACGGCCAACTGCTTTCCGTTCGTACCTTATGCGCCACATGCAATCCTAACGTTCAGGTTAGTGAAACGTTATTTTTCGCCAGCGGCTAGATTCGGATTGCTCGCCATCGGGGATACCCTGTATGAAGCATACGTGAGAACCCGTTTGTGTAAGCTTCTCGTGCCCCTTGGCCGGTATTGCGGACACCTGTCCGACTCAACAAGCCGCCACATGGTACGATACACCCGATTAACCTCTCCGCCCTTTCGTTTCCCTGTGTAGCCGCCATCGCCAGGAGTACCTCATGCACGCCACCCAGACGACACCCCAACGCAGTCAGCATCAAACAAGCAGGATCGCACGTTGGATGGGGTGGGTGGCCGTAGCAGGAATAGTGGGCATGGTCTTGCCGGTTCAGGCGCAGGAGGGGCTGCTTCGTACCCAGGTAATCGATCTGCGCCCCGGATGGAACGCTGTTTATCTGGAGGTGGATCCGGTGGCCACCGCACCGGCGGATGTGTTCGGTTCGCTTCCCATCGATGTCGTCGCCACCTACACCGAAGCTTCTTCCGGTTCCCAGTATGTGAAAAATCCCACCGTGAACATGCTGCAGTCGTACGGGTGGGCTGTCTGGTATGCACCGGCCCGGTCCGACGCTTTCCTGTCCAATTTGTTCGGCATCCTCGGGTCGAAATCGTACCTGATACTTGCCCGCACCAATGCCACGCTGTCCGTGACTGGCATTCCGGCCTACATCGCCACCGCCTGGCAGCCCAACGCCTATACCCTCGTCGGGTTCAACCTGGTCCCGTCCGCCGAACCCACGTTCGCCCAGTTTTTCCGCGGATCGACGGCCCACCGGCACAACCGGATCTATCGGATGGTCGACGGTGTATGGCGTCAGGTCGTGAATCCGGCAGGTACCACCATGCGGGCCGGTGAAGCCTATTGGATCTATTCAGATGGGCGATCCGATTACAACGGACCGCTCGATGTCTCCACCGGAACACGTTTCGGTGTCATGCTCGACGCCGCGTCCGGCTCGCAGGTGATCTTCCGCAACCGCACCGACCATCCAATCGCCTTTACCGTCGACCACCTCGCCGCTCCTTCCCAACCGATTCCCTTGAGCACGCCGGTGAGTGCCGTAGATCAAAGCACCGGCGATACCGGAACCCTCTACATCCACTACGAAGCCGGTACCTTTACCCAATCGTTCCCCGCCCTCGCCGGTGGCCAATCCATTCGCTGGCCCCTGGAACTGCGCTCCCGCGACGCCGGCAACGCCACCATGCACTCGCTCTTGAAAATAACCTCCGACATGGGCACCGCCGCCTATGTGCCGGTCACCGCCACCCGCGACGGCCAGTAAGCCCGCTCACGATCGACAAGGAAAACAGTATGCGTGCCATCCCTTTCACCTTCCGAGCCCTGACCAGTGCGATCACCATCCTGCTCAGCGCTGCTGCCTTCGAGGCCCACGGCCAAGCCAGCCCATACCGCGGACTCTGGATCGGCTCCGTGTCCCTCGATGCGGTGAACGAAGTAACCATCCCCCTCAATAAAAACAATGTTCCGATCGCGCCCAATCCGGAGGTGCCGACCGCGACGTTTGACCGTGCCGACCTCCGCCTGATCATCCATGTGAACGGTGCCGGCCAA
>CALBHI010000170.1 GCA_937894535.1 uncultured Verrucomicrobiota bacterium | reverse complement strand
CCTTTTCCTAGCCGGGCAGATCAACGGCACCACCGGCTATGAGGAAGCCGGCGGGCAGGGCTTCGTGGCCGGGGCAAACGCCGCGCTGAAGGCCCTGGGCCGTCCGCCGCTGGTGTTGAGCCGCCACGAAGCCTATATCGGGGTGTTGATCGATGACCTGGTGACCAAGGGCACCGAGGAGCCGTACCGGATGTTTACCTCCCGCGCCGAGCACCGGCTGGTCTTGCGGCAGGACAATGCGCTGTTCCGGCTGCATCACCACGCCCAGGCCCTGGGCATCCACCCGGAAACCCACCTGCAGCGGGTGTCGGGCTGGATGGCCGAGATCGAGGCCGAACTGGAGCGGTTGCGCCGGGTTTTTCACGAAGGCTTCTCCCTGGAGCAGTGGTTGAAACGCCCCGAAGTTGTGTATGCTACCATGCCGGACACCCGGCCGGACCTTCATGCGGAAGTGATCCAGCAGGTGGAGGTTATGACCAAGTACGACGGCTATATCCGGCGCGAACTGGACCGGATCCGCAAGGCCGAGCTGAGCGAACACGAGTTGATCCCGTCTGGCATCGACTACCAGGCCATCACCGCACTCCGCCGCGAATCACGCGACAAGCTCGCCCTCGTCCGCCCGGAAAACCTCGGCCAAGCCGCCCGCATCTCCGGCGTAAACCCCGCCGACATCGCCATCCTGTCCGTCTGGATCAAGCGGATGCGTGGGTAAACCGCCGAAGAAGGATGACCACCCGCTTCGCTAGAGAAAGAGGAGGAAGAGGAGGGGAACCAGCGGCAGGGTAGGGGGCACCCAACGGCTCTGCCCCGGCGCGTTCGGTATCCCAACACCATCCGCGTCCATCCGTGGCATCCGCGGTTCCGTCTCCCTGTTCAGGAAAAACGATGCGATTTGTTTTCTCTTATGATGTTTATCATCAACGAGTTAACCAGCATCAACAATACGGCGTTCAGCAGGTGCCACAGAAAATGTGTGCCGAAGGGCAGGGTGGAGCAGAGGGGTTGGTCGAGGGTTCTGAACGTGAGGGAAAAGGCAAAGGTGATCGTGGCGGCGAGCAGGGTGGGGGCGGCCGGTGGATTTCTCCACCGCGCGGCGATGGCACACAGGGCGAGGGTGGCCAACGCCGGCAGGTAGGGTTGCGACAAGCTGAACCGGTCGGGCGGCAGCACCACCAGCGTGCCCGGGATCGCCGCGAGGAACACCAACAGACCAACCGCCACCCCGACCGGCGGCATTCCGAGCGTCCGGCGCAGGATCGCCCCGACCGCGAGCAGCATGTACACCCCGATCGGTACGACATCGGCCAGCATCGCCCACCGCGTGGCGACGGTGTGGAACAGAAAACTCCCCAGCCCAATCGTCGCGGTGAGGGCGATCATGACCGCGCCGAAGCGCGAGCGCTGCGCGACGGGCAACTCGGCTCGCTGCTGCCACCCGATCCACGCGGCGAGCAGGAAGGCGAGGTTGGTCACTGCGTTCAGCGGCTCGGCCCAGAATCCGGCCGAAACCCGCTCGCAATACATCCCGATCACCGGATCATTCCACCCCATCGCCATGCACACAGCCTACCGCGCCCACCCGCGCCGCCGCAACCTTTCCCGTCCGTGCGCCGCGGCGAATCGAGTCCGCCGGACAATATCCTGTCGCCGTTTCCGTTGACGGGGTAGGGTAGGGAACCAGGAGCACGACGGCATGGCGTTGGATGTATTACCGAAGGACCGCTGGACGCCGGAGATGGCCGCGCATCTGTTGAACCGCGCTGGCTTCGGCGGAAGCCCCGCCGAGATCGAGGCCCTGTACCAGCGCGGCCACGACGGCGCGGTGGCGTGGCTGCTCGAACTTCCACCCGGCGACGGCGTGGCCGCCCCGCCGGTGTGGGCAAACCCTTTCACCGCCCGCCGCGATGAACTGCTCGGCCCGATGCAGATGCGCGGCTCCGACTCGGACTCCGACCGCGAGGCCCGCCAACGCGTGTTGCGCCAGCGCGAGGAGTCGTGGATGTTCGACCTGCGCGCCTGGTGGCTCTACCGCATGCGCTACACCACCGCGCCGCTGCAGGAGAAGATGACGCTGTTCTTTCACGGCCACTTCGCCACCGGCTACGAGAAAGTGCGCAGCGCCTATGCGATGTTCCTCCAGAACCAGACCTTCCGCCGCCACGCCACCGGCAACTGGCGCACCCTCGTCGAAGCGGTGACCCGCAATCCCGCAATGCTGATCTACCTCGACGTCATCGAAAATGCGAAAGGTGCGCCGAACGAAAACTACGCCCGCGAAGTCATGGAACTGTTCACGCTGGGCGAGGGGCACTACACCGAAGACGACATCCGCGAAGCCGCACGCGCCTTCACCGGCTGGCGTTTCAACCGCCGCCTCTTCACCATGGAATTCGTGCCGGCGCGTTTCGACGCCGGCCGCAAATCCTTCATGGGCAAAAAAGGCGCGTTCACCGCCGAGGACATCGTCGGCCTGATCCTCGAACACCCGCAGGCCGCCCGCTGGCTGGCCACGAAACTGTGGACCTTCTTCGCCTACGAAAATCCCGAACCGGCCGTCGTCGACGCCCTCGCCGCGACGCTGCGCCGCGCGAACTACGACCTCGCCCCCGCGCTCCGCACCATCTTCATGAGCCGCGCGTTCTACGGCACCCGCGCCTTCCGCACCCAGGTGAAAAGCCCGGTGCAATGGATGATCGGCACGTTGCGCGTGCTCGAGGCCCCGCTGCCCGAAACCCTCCAGGTCCAACGCACCCTCGCGTCGCTCGGCCAGCAACTCTTCGACCCGCCGAATGTGAAAGGCTGGGACGGCGGCATCACCTGGATCACCACCGCCAGCCTCGCCCTGCGCTACGAAGCCGGTGCGCGCTTTGCCCACCAGCGCGGCAACGCGCGCGCCCGCGATCGCATGCTCGACCGCCGCGAGGCCATCCTCGCCGAAGCCCGCACGCTCGGCATGGACATCGTGCTCCCCGCCACCGATACCCCGTGGCTGCGCGAAACCTCCGGTCCCGCGCTCGACTGGGCACATCTGCTCCCCGAGGAAACCCGCCACGCGAAACGCACCGCCCTCGACCAGCTCCTCTGGCGTCTCTACCAGACCGGCCTGCGCGAGCGCGACCGCGCCCTGTTCGCCGCCTACCTCGACCAATTGCCCGACGCCGCACGCTGGACCGATACCACCTGCGGCGATGCCCTCGCCGCGCTGATCAACACCCCCGCCTACCAACTCACCTGAGGACCCGCCATGCCGAACGACATCCTCTACACGCGCCGCGATTTCCTCCGCACCGGCCTGCTCGGCGGCGCAATGACCTGGTCCGCCCCGACCTTCCTGCTCTCCGCAATGAACGCCCTCAGCGCCTCCGCCGCCGATGCCGCCACCCAATCGGTCACCGGCCGCGACGGACCGATCCTCGTCGTCGTGCAACTCAGCGGCGGCAACGACGGCCTCAACACCGTCATCCCGTACACCAACGATTTCTACCGCAAGGCCCGCCCGACCCTCGCCGTGCCCGCCCGCGACGTGCTCGCCCTCAACGCCGAGACCGGCCTGCATCCCGCCCTCACCGGCGTGCGTTCCCTCTACGACGATGGCCTCGCCGCCGTCGTGCAGGGCGTCGGCTACCCGAATCCCAACCGCTCGCACTTCCGCTCGATGGAGATCTGGCACACCGCCGTCGATGCCGACCGCGCCTCAAACCGCGGCTGGCTCGGCCGCTACTTCGACAACGCCTGCGCCGGCAGCGACCCGACCGTCGCCATCCACCTCGGCAAGGAAAACCCGCAGGCCTTCGCCGCGAAGATCCCCAAGGGCATCAGCTACCAACCCGAACGCCCCGTCGCGTTCGAGGATCCGCTCGGCGGCCTCGGCATGGCCGCCGCCGCCGAGGACGAAGCGGCTGGCGGTTCGATCACCACCTTGCGGGGTGGGGGAGGTACGGAGCAGATCGACGCCCTCGACTTCATCGAACGCACCGCCCTGCATGCCCAGGTCAGCTCGGAACAGATCGGCCGCATCAGTAAAACCTTCACCCCGCGCGAAACCTTCCCGACCTCCGGGCTCGGCCGCGACCTCCGCACCGTCGCCCAACTCATCGGCGGCGGCATGCCCACCCGCATCTACTACGTTTCACTCGGCGGCTTCGACACCCACGCCAACCAGGCCGGCGCCCACCGCAACCTGCTCGCCACCCTTGGCGAGGCCGTGCGCGCCTTCGTCGCCGAAATGAAACGCCAGGGCAACCTCGAACGGGTGCTTGTCCTGACCTTCAGCGAATTCGGCCGCCGCGTCGGCGAAAACGCCGGCCGCGGCACCGACCACGGAGCCGCCGCGCCGTGTTTCCTCTTCGGCGGCGGCATCCAACCCGGCCTCCACGGCGCCGCCCCCAGCCTCGATCCCTCGCGCCTCGTCAACGGCGACCTCGCCTTCACCACCGACTTCCGCTCCCTCTACGCCACCCTGCTCGACCACCACCTCCGCGCCGACAGCCGCACCATCCTCGGCCGCCGCTTCCCCCCGCTCCCCGTCTTCCGCGCCTAACCGCCCCCGCCCGTTCGTCGCGCCCTCGTGAGGGCGTCTCCCATCCCCATAACCCATCCCCATCAACCATGAACCATTAACCATCACCCATGAACCATCTCCGCCATCCCTCCCGCCTAGGCATTCCCCCTACGCCTACAAAGGTGTTTTTCGCGTGCGAACCGGCCACCCCGCCGCGGGTAGGATCATGGGTAGAAGCACGGGTTGTGCCCACAGGGGGTGATGGCATGAAGGCGGCTTACAAACGGGTTCGGACATCGCGCAAGCGGGTGCGGCGCCATGTGTTTTCCTTCTGGATGCTCAGCGCCATGCTGCTCGGCGGCGCGATCTTCTCGCATCCATGGACCCAAGGCGGTCTGCGCATCGCCCCGCTTGATCCGATCGACTACGCCGCCTTCGTCAAGAAATACAACGTCAACGACCGCCCGCAGATCCGCCCGCCCCGCCTCACCTCAACCACCCTGCAGGAAGGCCTGCACGGCGTGGACGGGCTGGTCATGGATCCCTACACCGGCTCGATCTATTACTCCGAGGAAAACCTCAACCGCATCGTCCGCCTTGATCCCGACGGCGTGACCGAAGTCGTCGTCTCCCACGAAACCCCCGTCATGGTCCTCGATGGAACCCAGTGGGTCCGCGCCACCGGCCTGCGCGCGCCCGAAGGCATCGCCTTCGATCCCGCCGGTTACCTCTACGTCGTCGAGGACATCCCCGGCGGCCGCCTGCTCCGCTACCCGCTGCGCGACTACCACCGCAACACCGTGGTGCACGGCCGCGTTGTCCCGATGCCCGCCCCCTCGCCGGACTACGCGTGGGAATCGGTCGCCCTCGGCCCGAACGGCGAATTGCTCGTCGCCGGCTCGAACGTCGAAGGCTTCATCGCCCGCAGCGGCGAAACCGATGTCTTCTCCGGCGCGATCCTCTACCGCGACGCCGACGGCGCCTGGTGGATGCCGCTCTTCCAGCGCCTCGAAAGCTACTCCGGCGTCTGCTTCGATCCCGAAGGCATGTACGCCTACTTCACCAGCGAGATCATGGGCGACATCGGCTGCATCGACCTCGGCACCCGCGTCGTCCGCACCTGGTACGCCGACATCACCATCACCTCGCCGGAAAGCGTCACCGCCCTGTCCGACGGCACCGCCGTCGTCGCCGCCGAAGGCGGCAAGCTCTACTGGATCAACCCGACCGACAGCCGCGCCGTCGAAGTCTACGACTTCAAACAGGACATCGAAACCGTCGTCTGGGATCCCGCCCGCAACCGCCTCCTCGTCTCCTCCGACGGCGGCGGCCGCATCGTCACCCTCACCGCCGATGTCTACCTCAACACCACCCAGGAACTGCAACGCAAACTGCCGTTCGACAAGGCCGACTTCGGCGTGCCGATTCCCGAAACCTGTCCCGACTACCTCAACAGCGTGCTCAACCTCTGTGGGTTCGATCCCGCCACCGCCGACCCCTCCATCAACTTCACCAAGTTCGCCAAAAACGTCTCGTTGTTCGCCATCGATGGCGAAACCACCCTGCTCCCGCTCAGCGACCGCCCCGACGATCCGGTCGTGCGCGTCCAGTTCGTCATCTTCAAACCGAGGTTCTTCGGCGTCGACCTCAGCGACCTCGCCGGCCCGGTCAGCGGTTTTGTCGCCGTGCACGCCTCCGGCAAGATCACCCGCACCCGCATGCACGACCGCACCATGATGGTCGTCGACCTGTGGGAAGGAAAATTCTCCCCCTTCACCCCCGAACGTGTCGCCCTCCCGCACCCGATGGCCGCCCGCCTCACCCCCGAAGGCACCGCCTCGGTCAGCTTCATGGGCTTCGGCGAAGCCCCGGACTTCCATGTTATCCTCAACATGAAAGCCCCGTCGCAAAGCTACATGGTCGTCATGCACCTCGACGGCACCTCCCAGGAATACCGCATCCGCGTGCCCGACGGCAAAACCCTCGACCACTGGATCATCGCCATGCACCCCGACGCCCGCGACGCCTGGACCCGCCTCGAACAAATCCCCAACCTAGCCCGCCGCAACTGACCCGCCTCCCGCATCACCCATCACCCATCCCCACGTCTTCCGTCCCGCACCTCGCCTCATCCGTGTCCATCCGTGTTCATCCGTGGTTCCTCTTCCCCGTTTCCGCGCCGCTCACGGAGCAGCTACTACAAGCACTCCGCCCCCCGCCTCACCCATCAACCATCACCCATTAACCATTCATTCCATCTCCACGTCTTCCGTCCCTCGCGCTTCACCTCATCCGTGTCCATCCGTGTTCATCCGTGGTTCCTCTTCCCCATTTTCATGCCGCTCGCGGAGCGGCTACTACACGCACCAACGCCCCCCCCGTTCGTAGTGCGTCCGTAAGGGCGCATGCCTGCCGCTCCCGTGTAGTAGCGCCTCCGCGAGGCGCACCCCACGGACGAGTAGGTGCATCACCCATTAACCATCACCCATTCATTCCATCCTCATGTCTTCCGTCCCTCGCTTCACCACATCCGTGTCCATTCGTGTCCATCCGTGGTTCCACCTCCCCGCCTCACCCATGAACCATCACCCATCAACCATTCATTCATCCCATCCTCACCCTCCTTCTTTCTTCCCTCGCCCCGCGTCCTGTGCGATGACTAGGTCATGGACCGCGCCACGTTCCTCGCCGCGATGGCTTCCCGTTCCACGCCGTTCGACCTGCTGGTCATCGGCGGCGGCGCCACCGGTTTCGCCTGCGCCCTCGACGCCGCCAGCCGCGGCTGGTCCGTCGCTCTCGTCGAACGCGGCGACTTCGGTTCCGGCACCTCCACCCGCAGCACCAAGCTGATCCACGGCGGCGTGCGTTACCTGCGCCAGGGCCACCTCGGCCTCGTCCACGAATCGCTCCGCGAACGCGCCTGGTTCCTCCGCGCCGCCCCACACCTCGTCCATCCCCTCGAATTCATCATTCCCTGCCGCAGCAACCTCGACCACTTGGTCTACCGCGGCGGCATGCGCCTCTACGACACCATCGCCGGCGCCGACGGCGATCAGCGTTCGGCCAGCCTCTCCCGCGACGACGTCCTCGCCCGCGCCCCCGGCATCGCCCCGCACGGCCTCACCGGCGGGGTGCGCTACATCGACGGACAACTCGACGATGCGCGTTGGCTCGTCGCCTCGCTCCAGCGCCTCGTCGACGAAGGCGGCCTCGCCGTGAACTACGCCCCCGTCACCGCCCTGCTCAAGGACGGCGAACGCGTCTGCGGCGCCGCCATCACCGATGCCGAAACCGGCCGCACCCTGCGCATTCCCGCCCGCGCCGTGCTCAACGCCACCGGCGTCTACACCGACGCGGTCACCCGGCTCGACGCCCCCGCCACCCCGCCGCGCATCGCCGCCAGCCAGGGCATCCACCTCGTCCTCGACGCCGCCACCCTCGGCGGTTCCTCCGCCCTGATGATCCCCAAAACCTCCGACGGCCGTGTCCTCTTCGCCATCCCTTGGCACGGTCGCGTCCTCTTCGGCACCACCGACACCCCGCGCGATACCATCGACGACGATCCGCAGCCGCTTTCGTCGGAGATCGATTACCTGCTCGAGCACACCGGCCAGGTCTTCGCCCGTCCGCCCGAACGCCGCGACCTCATCGCCACCTTCGCCGGCCTGCGCCCGCTCCCGCGCACCGACGGACAACGCTCCTCCGAGGTCAGCCGGGATTTTCACGTTACCGTCGCCCCCTCCGGCCTCGTCTCCGTGTTCGGCGGCAAACTCACCACCGCCCGCGCCATGGGCGAAGCCGCCGTCGATCGCGTCCTCGCCATCGCCGGCGGACCCGACCGCCCCAGCCGCACCCGCCACTGGACCTTCGCGCCTTCCCGCGAACCCGCCTCCCACCTCGAACCGCCCGACCGCGACTGGGTCGACTACGCCATCCACCACGAAATGGCCCGCACTCCCGACGACCTCCTCTACCGCCGCACCCGCCTCGGCCTCCTCAACCCCCAAGCCGCCCAATCCATCCGCCCCCAGCTCCAAGCCTGGCTCAAGACCATCAACCATGATCCATGAACCATCCCGCCACAAAAGATGTTCCACGCGATGATCCGGCCATGCATCCTTCTCCTTCGCCGGGGCTTCGGCGGACAGGCCGGAAAAGCATCCGTTTAAAGGGGCATGATTATGCCGGGGGCGGGGTGTATTTCGTCACGATCTGCGCGCACCGGGAATTCGTGGCGTGGGCGAGGGGGAAACCGTTTTGGGGCATGTCGCCGAGAGGAGAAGAAAGGGCGACGGGCGTGTCGCCCGTACGGGCCATCATCGCGGAGGAATGGGCGCGGTGCGGGGAGGTCCGGGATGATGTGTTTCCGGGTGAATGCGTGGTGATGCCGGATCATTTCCATGGATTGATGCGCATCCAAAAGGGTTCATCCGCATTGGGCCACGTCATCGGCGCATTCAAGGCCGCCGTGTCCCGCCGCATCCGTAGGGGCGACACGCATGTCGCCCCCGACACGCATGTCGCCCCCGACACGCATGTCGCCCCCGACACGCATGTCGCCCCC
>CALBHI010000169.1 GCA_937894535.1 uncultured Verrucomicrobiota bacterium | reverse complement strand
CGATCCGCGCAGCATCGGGCTGAAGTGGTCGATGCTCGGGCAGACGATGGTCACGGGACGGCCCGAGGCAGCGGCGGCGAGGGCCACATCGGCGGTGTGCACGTGGAGTCCGCCGGGTTCGGAGGTGCCGCCGATGAACACGAGCGGGCGGGCGGGCCGGTTCATGCGCGGCCCTCCGGGTGGGCGGCGGCGGTGTCGCGCAGCAGGGCGACAAGGCGGTCGACGATCACGGCCGGGGCGTACTCGGCCTCGGCGCGTTGGCGCGCGGCGCGACCGATCGCGGCGCGGCGTTCGGGGTGCTCGAACAGGCCGATGACCGCATCGGTAAAGGCTTCGGTGGTGTCGGCGATCAGGATGTCCGTGCCGTCGTCAAAGGTCAGGCCTTCCGCGCCGATGGTGGTGGCGACGACCGGGCGTGCGCTGAAGGCGGCCTCGATGATCTTGATGCGGGTTCCGCTGCCGCGGCGGATCGGGCAGAGGCACACCGAGGCTTGCTGGTAGTAGAGGGCGAGGTCGGGGGCGAAGCCGACGAGGCGGATGCCGGGCGGGTGGGCGTCGCCGGCGGCCTCGGCTGCGCCTTCGCCGACGATCACCGCCACCGCGTCGGGACAGCGGGCGCGCACGCGCGGCCAGATCTCCGTCACGATCCAGCGGATTGCCTCGGCGTTCGGGGGGTAGTAGGCGACACCGACGAAAAGGGCGATGCGGTCGGGGGACGGCGGCAGGGCGGGCCGCGCGAAGGAGGTGTTGGGGACGATGTCGATGCGGGCGAACGGGGCGACGCGGCGCAGGGTCGCGCGGTCGCACTCCGAGCAGACGAGGGTCCGGTTCGCGAAGCGGGTTGCGTTAAAAGCGGACCAGCGGGCGATCATCGCCCACAGATGGACCTGCCACGCGGGGGTGGCGGAGGCGTTTTCGCGGTGGAAGCGGAGGATCTTCACATGGTCGATGTCCTCGAGATCGAGCACGACCGGCGGCAGGTCGAGGTGTTGGCGCATCAGCGTGCCGGCGACCCCGGTGCGGTGTGCGAGGATCAGGTCGGGTTGGAGTTCAAGCAGCAGGGTGCGCAGGTGATCGGCCTGGGCGGATCCGCCACAGCGGAAGGTCGGTCGGTTCTGCATGAAGCTCATCGCGCCGCGCACCAGCCAATACAGGGCGCGCACCGGATGGCGGTTCCATTCGGCGCCCGGGCCGGTCGAGGTGGCGACGAGGTGGAGGGTGCCGTGCAGTGGCCAGGTGGCGGTGAGTTGGCGGTGGTAGGCGGCGACCTGGTCGGGTGGGACCTGGTAGTTGTCCGACCAGAAGAACACGGCGTCGAGGTGGCCGTAGGCGCTCAGTCCTTCGACGGTGCGGTACAGGCGTTGGAAGACACCGAACACGGCGCGGTCGGGCGGGTGCGGGAAAAATTCGCTGAGCAGCATCACACGCGGACGGCGCGGCGCGGCGGGATCGGAGCCGCGTTCGGGCGGACGGCTGGGTACGGGTGCCGGGTAGTGGTTGCCGCGGATGGCGTGGTGGTCGCGGCGCGGTCCGGTGAGTGGTTTCCACAAGCGCAGGCGGACACGGTCGATCGCGCGCGTGGCGGTGCGACAGGCGTCGCTCCATTCGGAGAGGGCGAGGCGGGTCTGGTAGTGCGAGCCGGCGGCGCGGGTGGCGGCGCGGATGACCGGCGAGAGGCGGGTGGTGGCGGCGCGCAGGCAGCGGCGGCGTTCGCGCCAGCGGTGCGGCAGCGGGAACAGGGTGTGGGTCGCGCTGGCGGGATGTTCGCGGTAGCAGGCGAGCGGGCGCGGGTCGTACCAGATCGGATACTCGGTGGCGATGCGTGCCCACAGGTCGGCATCGGTGCAGTAGGTGTAGGTGGGGTCGAACGGGCCGATGCGCTCATACACCTCGCGGCGCACGGCGATGGAGGGGCATTGCACGGCGAGGTTGACGAGGATGTGTTGGATCCAGTGGCGGAGCGGTCCGGGGTCGCGCTGGTCGAGGTGGCCGAGGCGAAGGGATTGATGCCGGGTGTCGATGAATTCGGTTTGCGTGCAGGCGGCGCCGCAGCGCGGATCGGCGGCGAACCCGGCGGCGAGGGCGTCGTAGAAGCCGGGGCGCACGGCATCGTCCTGGTGGAGCAGGTGGAGATAACGGCCGCGGGCAAGGGACAGGGCGTGGTTCCAATCGCGGGCGAGTGAACCGGTGCCGGGGTGGGTGTGGACCTCGAGGCCGCGCGGTAGCCAGGCGGTGATGAGCGCGTCGAGTTCGGCGGAGCGCGGTCCGGCGAGGACGAGGGCGAATTGATGGGCGCGCAGATCGAGGCCGGAGGCGGCGACGGAATCGAGGGCGAAGGCGAGCAGGTGCGGGTCCGGTTTAAAGGCCGGGATCATGACCGACCAGTCGGGGCGGTTCATCGGCGGGCTCCGTATTCCGGGTAGCGGTAACCGAACACGCAGAGGGCGCGGCCGAAATTCATCCAGGCGTCGATGCGCTGGTTCAGGGCTTCGACGGGTTGGGTGCGGGCGAGGCCGCGGGCGCGCCAGGTCTGGGCCAGTCCCTGCTTGACGCACATCGCGGCGTAGTGCAAGCGGCGCAGGCGCGTTTCCTGTTGCCACTGCATGTCGGCGAGGTTGCCGCCGTTGCGCAGGGCTCGGCGGCGGAGCCAGGCATGGTTCGCGCGGGCGACGTCGCGGTGTTCGATCACGCAGGCGTCGGGACCGGTGAAGACGAGGCGTCCGCCGGCTTCGGCGATGCGTTTAAAGCAATCGACGTCCTCGCCGCCGGTGCGCCCGAAGTGTTCGGCGAAGGGATGCTCGGGATCGGGCAGGGCGGCGCGGCGGATGCAGGCATTGCCGGTGAAGGCCCAGAACCAGGGCAGGTGGGCGAAGGGGGGCAGGGCGGGCCGCTGGAAGATGCGGCAACCGCGGATGTCGTCGGGGATGCGCGGATCAAACACGTAGCGCACCGGGCCGGAGGTCGCGGCGGCGTTGAAGCGGTGCAGGGTGGCGAGGTGGGTGGCGAGCCAGGCGGGCGGGACTTCCTCGTCGTCGTCGGCGAAGGCGAGGAATGCGCCGCGGGCGGCCTGCACGGAGCGGTTGCGGGCGCGGGCGAGGCAGGGCGAGGCGTCGGCGAGGTAGGTCAGGTCGAGGCGGTCGTGGAAGGGGGTGGTGACGGCGCGGGCTGGCGCGCCGGGTTCGTTGTCCACGACGATGACCTCGAAGGGCGGGGCGTTCTCCTGGCGGGCGAGGCTTTCCAACAGCAGGCGCAGGCCGTCGGGGCGGCGGAAGGTGCAGATGCAGACGCTGACCTGCGGGGTGACCGGGTTGCTTCGCTCTTGTGTTGCCGGTTGGGGCGTCGATACCATGTGGGCGCGAACCATCGCATAAGAGGAAACAGGAATCAATCATGCCTACACCCGCGGTCACCGTCGTGCTTCCGGTTTACAACCGGCGGGATCTGTTGGTCCGGGCGATGCGCAGCGTGCTCGATCAGTCCTTTGCCGATCTGGAGTTGCTGGTGGTGGATGACGGCTCGACCGATGGATCTCCGGAGATCGCGGAGGGGGTGGGGGATGCACGGGTGCGGGTCATCCGGCTCGGCGCCAACCGCGGCCAGTCGGTGGCGCGCAACACCGGCATTACCCAGGCGCGCGGTCGTTTCATCGCCTTCCAGGATTCCGACGATGTGTGGTTGCCGGGCAAGCTGGCCCGGCAGGTGGAGGTGCTGGAGCAGCAGCCGGACGTGGCGATGGTCTACGGCGATCTGGAGCGGGTGCCGTGTGCGGGCGAGCCGTTTGTCATCCATTCGCCCGACCTCGTGCGCGGCCGGGTGATGGATGACCGGAGTTCGGGTTATGCGGCCTACGGGTTGGGCATCCAGACCTGTTGCCTGCGCGCCGGGGTGTTCCGTGCCATCGGAATGTTCCACGAGGGATTGCGCTGTTTCGAGGACCTCGAATTCTTCCTGCGCTTCACGCGGCGATACCGGGCCGTGCGGATTCCGGAGCCGTTGGTGCAGTACCATGAAACCGATGGGGTCAGTCGGGTCAATGAGCACGAGTACGCGGCGCGACGACACCTGCTGCGGCGGTTCTGGTGGAGCGTGGCATGGCAGCGGCCGTCGTGGTGGTGGCGTGAGCGTGCGAACATCCGCCTGCGCCGGAGGCTGGACCTGCCGTGAGCGAGAACGCACTACCGGACGTGATGGTTTCGCTGCGGAGGCTGTTTGTGCAGGATCGTCTGCGCGTGTTCCTGAACGCGACGCGGCTGGACCCGTACCATGCGCGGGAGGTGGAGGCGTGGGGGCGGGTGGTCGCGGCGATGCGGCCGGATGATCACATCGTCTGGATGACCTTCTGGCATGCCGATGAGCGGTACTTCGAGCAGGCGGCGGCCTGGTATGCGGCGACACCGGTGCCGCCGTCGCGGGTGTGGGTGCTCGGCAACACGGAGCAGGAGGTGGCGGCAGCGCGTCGGGCCGGCTTCCGCGCGTCGTGGGTCAACCACAACGCCTGGCTTGATGACCGGGTGTTGCGGCCGCAGCCGGTGGCCAAGACCAGCCGGGCGATCCTGGTCAGCCAGTTGGCGCCGTACAAGCGGGTGCATCTGGCCGCGAAGGTGCAGGATCTCGTGGTGGCGCCGGCGTCGTTGTTCCGGCTGCACCGGGAGGTCGACACCGCGATGTTGTCCGGGGCGCGGTTTGTGTGGGAGTTGCCGGAGGGTGGCATCGCCGCACTGCTCGGGAGCAGCCGGGTCGGATTGATCCTTTCGGTGGAGGAGGGCGCGTGTTTCGCGTCGTCGGAGTATCTGTTGTGCGGGATTCCGGTGGTATCGACACCGTCGCGCGGTGGCCGCGACGTGTTCTACACGCGGGACAATTCGTGGCTCGTGGCGCCGGATCCGGACGAAGTCGAGCGCGGGGTCGCGCGGATGATCGCGCGCGCGCCGGATCCGTGGGTGCTCCACGAAGCGCACGTGGCGATGAGTCGGGTGTTCCGTGCGCGGTTCTGCGACGAGGTGCTCGGGGCGATGTTTCGGGAAAACGGGTGTACCGCGGACCCGCAGGCGGTGCTCGAACAGGTGTACTGCAACAAGCTGGTGGGATTCGTGCCGGAGCGCGACGCGCTGGCGCTGGTGAACGGTTAGGCCGTCCGCTACCATGTGGACGGTAGGGGACGGCGGTTTTCCCCGCCTCGATGCCCTTGCGCTATCGGGGAAATGCCGAAACCGGTCGGGTTGCCCATTGCGTGATCACGTTGTCTCACGGTCGCTGCTAGGCTGGTGGCATGGTCAAATTCCGTGGTTCATCACGCAGCCTCCTGTTTGACTGGTCGGTGATCGCCCTGGTCGGGGTCGGCATGGCCACCGCGTTGTTCACCGGCTTGATGGCGTATTTCCGCATCCAGGATGCGGTGCGTGCGGACGACCAGCGGTTGCTCTTCGCGGCCGAGATGTCGCGGGAACTGCTTGGTCCGACGTTTCATGACCGGCTGGAAGACGCGGATGCGATCACGGAAGCCGGGTTCGAGGCCCTGGTTGCACGCAACGACGCGTTGTGCCGTCGTCTGGATCTCCAGTACCTGTGGAGTGTGTTGCAGCTCGAGGATGGCCGCCTCGTGTTTACCTCGGCCACGCACTCGGACCTGAACGACCCGGAATCCGCCTGTGCCCGATTCTTTGAAACCCACCATGATCCGGAGGCCTTTTCCGCGGCGCTTGCCGCCGAAGGGCAACCGGTGTTTTCCAGTTTCCGCAACGAGTGGGGCGACGGCCGCATGGTGCTGCTTTCGCACCGGGATGCGCAGGGGCGCACCTATATCCACGGAGCCAGTGTGCAGTCGGAGCGGCAGGCCGCATTGATCCGCAGCGTCTTGGGGGCGGGTCTGGCGGTCGGGGCGGGCGTGATGGCGCTGGTCTGTGTGCCGGTCATTGTGCTGGCCCGCCGGGTGACCCGGCCGGTAGCGCGGTTGATCGAGTCGGCTGGTCGGATGAGTTCGGGCGACCTTGATGCGCCGTTGCCGGTGGCCGGATCCCGTGAACTGAAGAGCCTGGCCCGGTCGCTGGACGGTATGCGCACCGCGGTGAAGGAGCAGATGCGGGCCCATTCGGAGAGCGAGGCGCGCTTCGTGCAGCTGGCCCGCCGCAGCCGGACGATGCTGTGGGAAACCGACGCCTTGTGCAAATACACCTACATGAACGATGTGGCCGAGGAGGTTCTCGGATACAAACCGGAGGAGCTTGTCGGACAATATTATTCCTATGAGCTGCATCCGGAAACGGGACGCGAAGCATTCAAGCGTGTCGTCTTCGAAATCATCGAGCGCGGGGAGGATTTCGCCAACCTGGAAAACCCGATGCTGACGCGGTCCGGCGAGATCGTGTGGGTTGATTCCAGCGGGATGGCGGTACGGGATGACGCCGGCCGGGTTGTCGGGTATCGCGGCATGGATGTCGACATCACCCACATCAAGCGGTTCCAGGAACAGGTGCGCATGCAGACGGCGATGATCACGTCGTTGATGGATTCGACCCCGGACCTGATCTTTTTCAAGGATGTTCACGGGGTGTATCTGGGGTGTAATCCGGCCTTTGCGGATTTTGCCGGCTACCCGCGCGAGGCAATTGTCGGACACTCCGACATGGAATTGTTCGAGCCCGAGGTAGCGCAAGGGTTTGTCGCCAACGATCAACGCATGATGGCCCGGTTGGCACCGCGTCGGAACGAGGAATGGGTGGTTTCCCGGAGCGACGGACGTCGCGTCTTGTTGGACACGTTGAAGACGCCTTACCGCGGCGCGGACGGCATGGTGCTCGGCATCCTCGGCATCAGCCGCGATATTACCGAACGCAGCCGCGTTGAGCAGGCCTTGCGCCAGCAGGCGCAGTTGCAGGCCATCCTGATGGAGCTCGCTTCCACCTACATCAGCCTGCCCTTCGATGAGGTTGATCGCGCTTTTCACCAGTCGCTGGAGCGGTTGGGTCGCTTTGTCGGAGCGGACCGGGCCTATATTTTTGACTACCGTACGGATTATTCGGTGAGCTGCAATACCCACGAGTGGTGCGCGGAGGGGGTCAGGTCGGTGATTGACTCGTTGCAGGAATTGCCGATGAGGGAAATGGACCGGGTGGTCGAAACGCACCGTCGTGGTGGAACGGTGGAGATCACGGATGTGCAGGCCATGGCCGAGGGGGATCCGTTGCGCGATGAACTGATGCGGCAGGAGGTGCGCAGTGTGATCATGGTGCCGATGATGGAGGTGGATCGGTGCCTCGGGTTTGTCGGATTCGACTTTATTCGCGCCGTGCATGCATGCGGCGATGATGAACGCCGCCTGCTGCAGGTTTTCGCGCAAATGCTGGTCAATATCCGGGTTCGGCACCGCGCGGTACTGGCGCTGGAGCAAAGCGAGGAGAAGTGGCGCAGTTATATCGAGTCGGCGCCGTATGGGATCCTCGTCAGCGACCACGACGGCCGTATCCTGGAGGCCAATGCGCAGGCCGGGGTCATGCTGGGCGGCGAGTCGGGGAAGCGGATTGCCGGCCGCTTGCACGATCTGTTTGTACCGGAACAGCACCCTTGGGTGCCGGACATTCTGGCGGGATTGCATGAGGCCGGCCGGGCCGATAGGGAGGTCGCCTTTATCCGCGAGGGGGGTGGGCGCTGTTGGGTCGCCTTGTCCGCGGTCTGTTTGCGCGAGGATCGGAATTTGTTCTTCTTTGCCGACATCACAGAGCGGCGCGAGGCGGTGGCCCAGTTGGAGATGACCAAGCAGAGTTATCTCGATGTGATCAACGCGATCACCGACGCGATCTACATCCAGAACGCCGACGGGGTATTTATCGAAGTGAACGACGGCGCGGCCCGTTTTTATGGGTGCGAACGGGAGTTCCTGATCGGGCAGACGCCCTTGACGCTGGCTGCACCCGGACTGAACAACCTGGAGGAAACGCAGCGGATGTCCTTTGAGGTCTTGAGCACCGGGGTTCCAGCCCGCTTTGACTTCTGGGCCCGGCGCGCCAACGGAGACGTATTTCCGAAAGAGGTGGTTGTTCATAAGGGCCGGTTTTTCGGGCAGGATGTGCTGATCGCCACCGCCCGGGACATCAGCGACAAGAGACGGTTGGAGGAAGAGCGGGAGCGGTTGCAGGTCCAACTTATGCATGCGCAGAAGATGGAATCGATCGGTCGCCTGGCGGGCGGGATTGCGCATGACTTCAATAACATGCTGGGGGTGATCCTCGGCAATGCCGAGCTGGCGCTTGGTCGGGTTTCAGGGGACCAGGCCTTGCGCACGGAGTTGCAGGAAATCCAGCAAGCGGGACAACGGTCCGCCGACCTCACCCGCAAGCTGCTCGCGTTTGCCCGCCGGCAGGTGACCGAACCGCGGGTGCTCAACCTGAATGAAACGGTTGACGGCCTTTTGTCGATGCTGCGCCGGATGATCGGTGAACATGCAACGCTGGTGTGGCGTCCGGATGAACGGGAAGCCTTGGTGAAAATGGATCCGACCCAGGTCGACCAGATCCTCACCAACCTGTGCATCAATGCCCGTGATGCGATTCGCACCACGGGAACGATCACCATCGAGACGATGCGCGTCGAGCTTCAGGAGCAGGACTGTCTTGACCATGCCGCGGCCAACCCGGGATCCTATGTCCGGCTTTCGGTCCGCGACAATGGTTGTGGTATGGACCCGGAGACGTTGATGCGGTTGTTTGAGCCGTTTTTCACCACCAAGCCGCCGGGCCAGGGCACCGGCCTGGGTTTGTCCACGGTATACGGAATCGTCAAACAGAATGAAGGCTTCGTCGATGTGACCAGTACGCCGGGTCAGGGATCGCGGTTTGATGTTTATCTTCCCCGGTGCGCGCGTCGTGAAGGTCTGCCGGAGCCGGCGGCGGTCGTCGAACCGGAAAACGTTGTCGCGGGGCGCGGTACGATCCTGGTTGTGGAGGATGAATCAACGATTCTGCACCTGGTCCGGCGAATGCTGGAGAAAAACGGGTATCGGGTGCTTCAGGCGACCTCGTCGGCCGAGGCGCTGGATCTCGTGCGCGAACATGCCCAACGCGTCGATCTGCTCCTCACCGATGTCGTGATGCCGGACATGAATGGCCGCGCCTTGGCCGGGCGCATCGCGCAGATTCACCCTTCCATCCGTTGCCTGTACATGTCTGGCTACACGGGTGATGTGATGGATTCGTACGGTATCCATGATCACGCGGCGAATTTCATCCGCAAGCCCTTCTCCATGCAGGACCTGTTGGCTAAAGTCCGGTTGGTCCTGGCTGCGCCGCCGGCGTAAGGGTGTTCTTGTGGATGCTCGCGGGGTTTGCTAGGGGTTGGGCATGAAGCGATCCATCGACCGTCGAGGTTTTCTCCGCACGCTTGGCCTTGCTGTTCCGTTTCTTGTGGTGGCGCCGTCGGTGCATGGCCACGTCGCCAGCCGCGAACGCCGGTGGTTCCGGGTCAACCGGGCCATTGCTCCGGAAACCGTGTTCGGCCTCTCGATTGCGTCCGGGGATCCATCGCCCTCCGGGGTTGTGCTCTGGACGCGGATCAATCCGCGGGTGTGGCGGGCGGACCGTCCGCTGGCGTTCGAGGTTGCGGGCGATCCGGACTTCCGGCTGCCGTTGGTGCGCGGGTTGATCGGGGCGGAACGGATCACCGCCGCCAGCGACTTCACCGTGCGTATCGACCTCGAAGGCCAGCTCCAGCCCGGCCGCGTGTACCACTATCGATTCATCTACCGGGGCGTGGCCAGCCGGACCGGGCGTTGCCGCACCTTGCCGGTTCCGGGTTCGCCGGTGGAGCGGGTGAAGCTGGCGGTGCTGACCTGCCAGGATTTCGCCAACGGGTACTACGGGGCACTGGCCCGCGTCGCTGAAGACCCGAGCATCGACTTTGTCCTCCACCTGGGCGATTTCATCTACGAAGGCGCGGCGGATCCGGCGCGCCAGAATCTTCCGTATCCCGACCGGTTTCTGGTGTTGCCAAGCGGGCAGCCGGTCGCGGTGAATCTCGACGATTACCGCTATCTGTACCAGCGTTACCGGTCCGACCGGTTTTTCCAGGAGGCGATGGAGCGCCACACCTGGATCGTGATCTGGGACGACCACGAGACGGCGAACGACACCTATTGGGATTATGCGCGCGACACGCTGGGCGCGCCGGATCATCCCTTCACCCGCGCGACGCCGGACGGGGGGGATCCGGACCGGTTGCGGCAGCTCAAGCGCGACGCGATGCAGGCGTGGGCCGAATATGTGCCGGCGCGGTTGGTGATCGACGAGGCGGCGTGGCATCCGCACGATTATTTCGCGATCTACCGGTCCTTCACCTTCGGCGACCTGCTGCAGGTGTTCATGCTCGACGAGCGCACCTACCGTACGCCGCACCCCTGCGGCGAGGGCGGTTTCGGCGAGCGGCAACTCGCGCCGGATTGTCCGGGCCGCACCGATGCGGCGGGCACGATGCTGGGGGCGGCGCAGGCGAACTGGCTGGTCGACGGGCTGACCCGGTCGCCGGCGATCTGGAAGGCGCTCGGCAACCAGGTGTTGTACGCCGAGCTTGCCGTCGGCGATCCGGAAACCGGGCGCACCTACCTGTCGGTCGATGCGTGGGACGGATTCGAGGCGGAGCGCCGGCGCATCGCCGACGCGGTGCATGCGGCCGGATTGCGCGATCTGGTCTGGCTGACCGGCGATCTGCACAGTTACATCGCTTCCTATGTGAAGCGCGATTACCGCGATCGTGCCAACGACGATCCGGACAATGTCATCGGGGTCGAGTTCATGACGCCCGCGGTCACCTCCTCGAACCTCGTCGAGATCGCCCGCGGTCTCGCGGGCGGGGGGGCGGAGGCGGAGGCCCTGCGTTCCATGCCCGAGCGTTTTTTGCTCGAGCCTTCGGTGCGCGCCGCCAATCCGCATATCCAGTTTTTCAACTCGCAGGATTGGGGTTATGCCATCGTCGAGTTCAACCGGTGGTACTGCGAATATACGGCGTACGCGGTGGATAAGTCGGTCAATCGCCGCGACGCCGCGCGCCGCACCCTCAAGCGCCTGCGCGTGCCGCGCGGCTGGCCGCGCCTGCTGGACGCCGCGACATAACGTGCCTACTCGGTCGCGCCGGTGGAGCCGGTGGGGCCGGGCGGGTCGGGGAATTTGCCTTCGAGGGCGTTGCGGGCGATGGCGGTGGTGTCGGGCGGGAAACTGCTGTTCAGCATCCAGCGGAGGAAGCTCGGTTCAAACCGGGCGATTTCGCGCAGCGATTTGCCCTGCTTCTTGCCGAAGTTGATGATCAGGTCGCCGTTCACCCATTTGAAGCGGCCCTTGCGGTCGGCCCAGCTCGGGTCGCGCTGGTCGCAATACTCCGACAGCGTGTCGATGTCGGTGGGCAGGTCGGCATACCGTTGGTACTGGCCGTCGAGCACGCGCATGGTCGCCTCGACATCGCTCAACGCGCCGTGCGCGCCGGTATGGGTGTCGTTGCAGTAGAACTGCAGCGCGGCCGAGAGGTCGCGCGGCTCGCGCTTGTGGAAGATCTTCTGGGCATCGATGATGCGGCGTCCATCCACGATGAACGGCACAGCCACCCGTTCGAATTCCGACTGGAGCAGGGGGATGTCGTAGTGGATGACGTTGTAGCCGGCGAGGTCGCAACCTTCGAGGATCGCGGCGATCTGCGGGGCGGTCTGGCTGAAGGTCGGGCAGTCCTTGACGTCCTGGTCGGTGATGCCGTGCACGGCGGTGGCTTCGGCGGGGATGGGGCGTTCCGGGTTGAACCGGAAGGTGTGGGTTTCGCGGCTTCCGTCGGGAAGGCGTTTCACGATGGCAAGTTCGACGATCCGGTCGGTGCGGAAATTGATGCCGGTGGCCTCAATGTCGAAGAAGGCAAG
>CALBHI010000168.1 GCA_937894535.1 uncultured Verrucomicrobiota bacterium | reverse complement strand
CTGCTCGTCGTGGCCGGCTTTTCCGCCGCCTATGCCTACATCGGCCTGGTCGGCGGCGGGGCTGCGAAAATTTCCTACTTCACCAGCCTGCTGCCGTTGTTCCTCGTCTGGGCGGTGTACACCTTCAGCCTGCTCATCGCCCGGTTGCCGTCGCGCGCGGCCCTGCCGGTGACGGTCGCCCTCGGGGTTATCCTCGCAGGCCTGCTCGCCCAACCGGCATGGATGGTGACCCAGCTCGAAGGCAAGCCCGTTCCCTACAAGGTTCTCCGCGCCTGGTTGGACCAGCACCTCGAACCCGGTTCGGTCGTCGTGGTCGATCGCTGGTACGAACCGTGGAACGAGATGGCGCGCTACGCCCCCTCCAACGTCGTCGTGACCTTCACCGTGCCGGATGAACCCTACGATACCTACCGGCAGCTGCAGTGGCGCGACGTCACCCGCGCCGCCATCGAGGCGGGCAAGGTGCAGGCCTTCATCCGGCTCACCCGCAACCACGAAAACCGCGACGGACTGTGGACATGGCCGGAGACCTATTTCGCGCGGCGCGGGGTGGTGAAGAACGAGGCGGGTCTGTGGCAACGCGAACGCGGCTATGCCGCCAACGAGGACTTCTACGCCGCGAACACCAACCGGCTGGTCGCCGAGATTTTCTACGACCTCACCGAGGACCGGATCGCCCGGGCCGCCCGCGAGGGCCGTCCGGTGATCGCCCTGTATGGCACCAACCTGCCGTACGAGAAAAGCGGACCGATGGGCATTTTCCGCCTGCAGACCCAGCAGTTCATGGACTGGCGGCGTTTGGACCAGCAAGGTGACCTGACCCTCGTGAACACCACGGACGCCGCTCTGCCGGTGCTGGTTCAGATCAACGCGGTCGCCCCGCGCGGCGCGAAGCTGGTCGAACAGGCCGGCGGCGCGAACCGTTTCAAGTTCGCCCCCGGCCAGATGCAGACCTGGACCTTCGGCCCGATCGAGATCGCTCCCGGTTCATCGAACCTCACCCTGTCCGATCCGCTGTGGAGCCGCGATCCGCAACCGTTGTTGATCTCCGCCGTCACCCTGCAACCTGCCACGTCCACGCCGTAACCCGCCCGGAACCGCCATGAACCAATCCACCACACCCGACGCCCACCGCCACGGATGGATCTACCTCCTGCTCATCCTCGTCTTCGGTGTGCTCGTGTACCGCGATGCCCTCGCCCCCGGACGCGTGTTGTTCACCACCGACGACAACATCGGGGCGATCGGTCTGCGCAAGTCCACCCTGCCGCACGCGTTTTTCGGCGGGTGGGATGACTCGACGGTGGCCGGCCAGCCGATGAACACGCCGCTGAATTTCACCAACCTCGTCTTGTCCGTATTGTCACCGCGCGCCTTCGTAAACTGGATCCACGCCATCGACCTGATCCTCGGCAGCTGGTTCTTCATGTTGTTCCTGCGCCTGCGGGGGGTGGGGTGGATGGCGGCAAGCCTCGGTGCGCTGCTGGCCTACTGGCTCGGTAGCACCTTTTTCCTGACTTATGCCGGGCACATCGGGAAATTCGGCGTGGTCCTGTTCACCGGTTTCTACCTGTACTGCATCGAACGCGCGGTGCGCGGGCGCTCCATCGCCTTCGCCGTGCTGGCCGGCGCGTCGATGGCCGGGATGTTTGTCGAGCAATCCGACTCGGCCCTGTTCTTCGCCACTGTGCTTGGCCCGTATGCGCTGTTCCGCTGCTGGCAATCCTTCGGCCGCGCCTGGACCGCCTACCTGAAGATCCTCGTGCCGGTGGGCCTGGTCACCGCGATGATCGGTTTCCATGCCGTGTACGCAGCCTACTCGTTCTACCGTCTCGACAAACCGGAGACCACCGCGGGTGGGGATGCGTGGCAGGAGTTGTGGGACTACTGCACGCAGTGGAGTTGGCCTCCGTCCGAGACGATCGAATTCATCGCCCCCGGCTACATGGGATGGCGCAGCGGCGAGCCGACCGGACCCTATTGGGGCGCGCTCGGCCGTTCCGCGCAATGGCAGCCGCAGTTCGGCCCGAACGGCATGAACTTCAAGCTCGAGACCTTCTACAAGGGACTGATCCCGCTGCTCTTCCTCGCCCTCGGCCTGTACCACTCGCTGATCCGCAAGCGCGACGACCGTGACCAACGCCAGCAGGCGGTTTTCTGGACCGTGGCGATGGGGGTGACGTTCATCCTCGCCTGCGGCAAGTTCACCCCGCTGTACCGGCTGTTCTTCGAACTGCCCGGCGTGTCGTCCATCCGGAACCCGGTCAAGTTCATGCAGATCACCCAGTTTGCCATGGCCTACCTCGCCGCGATCGGACTGGACTACTGGCTGAGCTGGGTCGCCCGGCGCGGCACGCTGAAGCAGGATCCCGACCAGCCGGTGATCCGTTCCTTTGCGCGCTTTACCCTCTACGTCGCCATCGCCTTTACCGTGTTTGCGCTGTTGCTGCTGGTCCAGTCGGGCGGCGCGGTGGCGTCGTTCGCGGCGCAGGGTTGGCAGGATCTCGCCAAGGCGATCGTGTCCACGCGGACCCAGGCGATGGTGCATGCCGCGGCGATGGCGTGGATTGCCTACGGTCTGTTCAGGCTGGGATTTGTTTCCGGCGAGATCAAACACACCTCGTGGCGGCATCTCGGCGCGGCGGTGCTGGTGGTGGTGATGGTGGACCAGTTGCTGGTCAGCCGCCGCTACGTGCAGTCGGTGGAGACCGCGTCGCTGGTCAGCGAGGGCGCGTTGATTCCGGCCCTGAAACAGGGCCTCGGCCACCAGCGTGGTTATCTCTGGACTCCGCCGCCGAACATGAACAGCCCGTGGGGCGGCCTCTACAACCAGTGGTCGACCATCCTGTTCCCGTACCACCAGGTGCCGCTGCTGAACATCGCGCAGATGCGCATGCCGGAGGACTACGAGGCGTTCTTCGGCGCGCTCGGTTCGCGGCCCGCCTTGCTGTGGTCGCACCTCGGTCTCGGCATGGCGTTGGCTCCGGCCGACTTCTGGATGCAGGTCCGCAACGACCCGGCGTTGCGCGGGGCGCTCGAGCCGGTCGCCGGCTACAACGTTG
>CALBHI010000167.1 GCA_937894535.1 uncultured Verrucomicrobiota bacterium | reverse complement strand
CCTGCGCAACGTTTCCTTCACCCTCCAACCCGGAGAGAGCGTTGGTTTGCTCGGCGCCAACGGGGCCGGGAAAAGCACCCTGTTCTCGGTGTTGAGCGGCATCTATGCGCCGACCTATGGAAAGGTCTCGTACCGTGGCCGGCTTCAGGCGCTGATCGCCCTCGGCGCCGGGTTCCACCCATCGCTTTCCGGCCGTGAAAACCTGTATATCAATGCCGCGATCCTCGGCCTGCGCGAAAAGGAGGTCGATGCCATTTACGACAGCATCGTCGACTTCTCCGGCATCGGTTCGTTCATCGATGCGCCCATCAAAAACTACAGTTCCGGCATGATCGTCCGCCTCGCCTTCAGCATCGCCGTCCACCTGGACCCGGACATCCTGTTGATCGATGAAGTGCTGGCCGTGGGTGATGCCGCCTTTCAGTTGAAATGCGCCAAGTATGCCCGCGAACTGGTGAACTCCGGCAAGACGATCGTCGTGGTGTCCCACAACATGCTGATCATCCAGATGATGTGCCGCCGCTCCATCTGGATGGACCACGGGACCATCCTGCAGGATGGCGATACCCATCAGGTCACCCGGGACTACCAGCAATTCATGCTGATGAAGTCGGCCGAGGAAAAGTCGAAGTCCGTGGATTCCGGGGTCCGCTTCGCCGCGATGATCCTGCAGGTGGAATGGCTTGATGCCGAGGGGCGCCCCTGCTCGAAGCTCACCTGGGGCAAACCGCATCAACTGGCCATCGAGTTTGAAGCGCACGAAGCCATCGAGCAGGCCCGGTTCTGGGTTGAGGTCAGCGCGGTGGGCAAAGAGGGTCTGGTCATGGGCGTGAGCATGTACGATGACGGACATTACCTTGATATCAAACCCGGACGTCACCGCTTGGTGGTCCATTGGGATCATCTGCCCCTGGCCCAGGAAAACCTCTATCAGGTCTGTGTCGGTGTCCGCGACTGGTCCGGCCAGATCATGCTGGCCGATTCGTTCGCCTCGCGCCTTTTTGAAGTCAATCACCACGGGCCACTTTGTGCCGGGGAACCGGCCGGCCAGACATCACGCCTGCTTACTCCGCTGGTCGCCGCTCCGTATCGGTGGGCCGCACGCGAGGGTGTCAGCCTGCATGCCTTCCAGAAGCCAAGCGAATAAACGAGGTTTTCATTCATGAACCGATTGCCATCATGCCGTCCCGTCCTGCTCGCGGGGATCGCCGGCCTGCTGTTTTCCGGCTGTGTTGGTTTACATACGATCCCTGGTTCTACCGCCCTTCAACTGAGTGTTGATGTCAGTGACCCGATCGTCATGTACAAGCAGGACCACGCCCTGCAGTATGCCCGCGGCACCCATATTTTCCTGACCGAGGTTTCCTCGAACCGGATCGGCGCGACCTATTTTCCAGGCGGCGAAGGACTCTCCGGCCTGGCGGCCATTCCGTGGCCCATGTACGCGGATCACGGCATCACCAACTGGGTGTTTGGGAACCCCTATACCTGGGCCGAGCCCTTTACCAGCTCCCCTCCGGCCTCGATCGAGCAGGGCGTCGGTTATGCCGACTTTACCCTGGGTATCTTTTTCGCTCCGGCTCATCTGCCGGATGGCCGCCGCGTGCAATTTTCAAGTTGGTCGAATATCCGGAATGGAATGACCCGGCAGATGATCTTCACGGAAAACGACGGGGCCACCTGGAAAGGTCCCTTCGAGAGCCGGTATGTGTTCCCCGAAACCTGGACCAATACGCCCGGCCTGCTGGTTGCCGAACGTCCTTCCGTGGTGACCAGCGACGGCACGATCTACCAGGCCATCTATGGCGGGACCAATCACCTGCCACCCTTCAGTACGTATTTGTACAAATCAACCGACGGAGGATTCACGTTCTCCTATGTTTCCACCATCGCGGGACCGTCCGATGTGCCGCGCAGCACGGATGGCCCTTGCGAGCCGGCGATCATTGCCTTGTCCGACACCGAGTTCGTCTGCGTTATGCGCACCGGGGCCCGGGCCGGCACCGCCGGTATCAGCCTGAACGCCACCGCCGACCTGATGTACGAATCGCGCACCACCGATGCTGGCCTGACCTGGAAGAAACGGTTCATCTCCGTTCCCGGGGTCATGCCGCGTTTGCTCCGTGTATCCAACGGTATCCTGGTGCTCGGGACCGGGCGCCCCGGCAACCGGCTTTACTTCAGCCTCGACGATGGCCGCTCCTGGGGCGGCGAGATCAACCTGACCCCGATCCACCAGGTGATGACCTCCGGCTACGTGGACATGCTGGAAATCGCCCCCGGCCGCTTGTTCGTGACCTACGACATCGTCAACGCCTCGCTGACCCGCTTCTGGCTGAACGAGCCGAAACGCTACAATGCCATGATGGCCGTTACCATCGATGTGAAACGCCGCTTCTGACCCCGCACGCAAGGAACCACCATGAATGCCAACATCCACGTAAAGAACCTCTCCCAGGCCCGCATCCTCCTGACCGGCGGGACCGGCAGTTTCGGCAAGGCGTTCGTCCGCAATGTGCTGAGCGCCGCGCCGGACATCGAACGCCTGGTCATCTTCAGCCGCGATGAACTGAAACAGTTCGAAATGGCACAGGAGTTCCCCCCGGAGAAGTACCCGGGTCTCCGCTACTTCATCGGCGACGTCCGCGACCGCAACCGGTTGCGCCGCGCCCTGCACGGCATCGACACCGTGGTGCATGCCGCCGCGCTGAAGCAGGTGCCAGCCGCCGAATACAACCCGATGGAATTCATCCACACCAACATCATGGGCGCGGAGAACATCATCGAGGCCTGCATCGATAACCACGTCAAGCGCGTGGTGGCCCTCTCGACCGACAAGGCCGCCGCCCCGATCAATCTCTATGGCGCGACCAAGCTTTGTAGCGACAAGCTTTTCGTCGCCGCGAACAACTACTCGGGCAGCGCGGACATGCGTTTCTCCGTCGTGCGCTACGGCAATGTCATGGGCTCGCGCGGCTCGGTCATCCCGTTTTTCCTGGCCCGGGCGAAGTCCGGCGTCCTCCCCATCACCGACCCCGCAATGACCCGCTTCAACATCTCCCTGCAGGAGGGCGTCGACATGGTGTTGTGGGCGCTGGAGCACGCGCTCGGCGGCGAGATCTTCGTGCCCAAGATCCCGTCGTACCGGATCACCGACGTCGCCACCGCGATTGCCCCTTCCGCCCGGCAGGATCTGGTCGGCATCCGTCCCGGGGAAAAGGTCCACGAGGAAATGATCACCTCCAGCGACAGCTTCAACACCATCGACCTCGGCGCCTACTACGCCATCCTGGCCACCAGCGGTTCCCTGTCTCCGGAATCCTACGCCCAGCGACGCCCCAGCCAGCGCGTCCCCGCCGGTTTCGCCTACAACTCCGGCACCAACCCCGACTTCCTGACCGTGGACCAGATCCGCGCCCTCATCGTGAAGCATGTGGACGCCACGTTTAAGCCATTATGATGACGGAAAAATGTTAACCACCCGCTTCGCTAGAGGAAGATGAGAAAGAAGAGGTGAAGTTTAAAAAACTCCTCCTTCTCCTCTTCCTCTAGCGAAGCGGGTGGTTAAAGAATCCTTAAACCCACCAACAACGATTTTATGATCCCATACGGTAAACAATCAATCGACGAAGCCGACATCCAGGCGGTGGTGGAATGTCTCCACTCCGACTTCCTGACCCAGGGCCCCAAGGTTACCGAATTCGAGCAGGCTTTTGCTGCGAAGGTTGGGGCGAAACATGCGGTCGCGGTGAACAGCGGCACCGCCGCCCTGCACGCCTGCATGATTGCCCTCGGCATCGGATCTGGCGACGAGGTGATTGTTCCCCCGATCACCTTCACCGCCTCCGCGAATTGCGTCCTCTTTGTCGGCGGCACCCCGGTGTTTGCCGATGTGACGCCCAGCGGTCATATCGACCCGGAACAGATCGAGCAAAAGATCACGTCGAAAACGAAGGCGGTGATTGCCGTCGACTACGCCGGTTGGCCATGCAACTACGGGCGCATCCTCACGATCTGCCAGGCCCATGGATTGAAGCTGATCTGCGATGCCTGCCACGCGCTCGGCGCGACCTGGAACGGCAAACCCGTTGGTTCGATCGGCCTGCTCAACAACTTCAGCTTCCATCCCGTCAAGCACATCGCCACCGGCGAGGGCGGCATGGTGACCACGGATGATGCCGCGCTCGCCGAGCGCATGCGCGAATTCCGCACCCACGGCATCACCAAGGATGCCAGCCGGTTTAAGGGGTTGGCTGCGGAGGTCGAAACTCCGACGTCAGAAGTCCGAGGTCCCGACACCCGAAACCCGACACCCGAAACCCTGTCTGCGCTCGAAGAGCGCGGTCCCTGGCATTACGAAATGCACAGCCTCGGCTTCAACTACCGGATGTCCGACATCAATTGCGCGCTCGGCCTCAGCCAACTCGGCAAACTCGACCGCTTCGTGGCCCGCCGCCGCGACATCGCCAGCATGTATTACCACGGCCTGGATAACATCACGCATCTACAGCTTCCAACCTCCGATCTATCCTCCTTTGAAGAACCAAGAACCAAGAACCAGGAACAAGTCACTCATTCCTTCCACCTTTTCCCCATCCACCTCGATTTCGCGGCGCTGGGCAAGACCCGCACGCAGGTCATGGCGGAGCTGAAGACGCATGGCGTCGGCACCCAGGTGCATTACATTCCGGTTTGCCTGCAGCCGTATTACCGCGATCGGCTCGGCGTTAAGCCCGGCGACTATCCGTCGGCGGAAACCTTCTTCGCCGGCGAGTTGTCCATCCCGATGTATCCGGCCATGACCGAAGCCGAGGTCCGGCAGGTCATCGCCGCCCTGCACGCCGTAGTGAAGGCCTCCTGATTGATAACCAAGATCCGACTACCCAAAGGTGCTGAAGCCATGAAGAAAAAGACCGCCCCGTCAAAACCCTACCGTACCGAGCAGGAAAACTTCTGGGCCGGTTCGTTCGGCGATGATTATATCGCCCGCAACCGCAGCGAACAGCTGCATGCCGCGAACCTCGCCCTGTTCTCGACCGTGCTGCGCCGCGCTCCCGGTATCGGCAGCTTGATCGAACTCGGTGCGAACATTGGCATGAACATGAAGGCTCTTCGCGTGCTGTTGCCCGATGCCGCCTGCTGTGGTGTCGAAATCAACGCCAAGGCGGTGAAGCAACTCGGTCGCATCGCCGGTGTCGAGGCGATCCACGGTTCGTTGTTCGATGTGAAGACCAAACCCCGCGACCTCGCCTTCACCAAGGGTGTGCTGATCCACCTGAATCCGGACCTGTTGCCCAAGGCCTACGACCAGCTTGCCCGGCACGGTCGCCGCTATGTCGCGATCATCGAATACTACAACCCATCACCGGTGGAGGTCTCCTACCGGGGCCACAGCGGCCGCCTGTTCAAACGCGACTTCGCCGGCGAATTCATGGCCCGTCACCCCTCGTACCGCCTGCTCGACTACGGGTTCGCCTACCGGCGCGATCCGGTATTCCCGCAGGATGACCTGACCTGGTTTGTCATGGAGAATACCAAGACCTGACATGACCTGCGTGGCGATCATTCCCGCGCGCGGCGGCAGCAAGCGGATTCCCGGTAAAAACATCCGGGACTTCGCGGGGCGTCCGATGATTGCGCATTCCATCGCCGCCGCCGTGGCAAGCCGGTTGTTCAGCCGGGTTATCGTGAGTACCGACGATCCGCAGATCATGGACATCGCCCGCGCCTACGGGGCCGAGGTGCCCTTTACCCGTCCCGCCGCCATCGCCAATGATACCGCCACGACCGATGCCGTGATCCAGCACGCCCTCGACTGGC
>CALBHI010000166.1 GCA_937894535.1 uncultured Verrucomicrobiota bacterium | reverse complement strand
AACTCTTCGGCAACAACAACCTCGAAAATGAACTGACGATCGGGCGCGGATATGCGTTCAGCCCGCTGGAACTTGAAATTGAAAAAAAGGAGGGCCGCCTCACCGGCTGGATCGGCTATACGCTGGCCTGGGTGCGTCGTGGCGATTTTCCGGTCATCAACAACGGCGAATACTATGCGCCGCCGTTCGATCCACGCCACAACCTGAACATTGTGGCCCTGTACGACTTGTCGAAGCGCTGGCAACTTACCGCCACGTTTTCCTACAAATCGGGCAATGCCGCCTGGCTGCCCGTCGGACGTATGTCGTTTCAGGATGTGCCCGGTAGCCGCGTCCGTCCGGTGCTGCCGATCTACGGCGACCGCAACACCTTCCGTTACCCGGCCTACATGCGCCTCGACCTTGGCATTGTGTACCGTTGGAAAACCCGCCGCAGCGAGCAGGACCTGACCCTGAGCATTTACAACGCCCTTGACCGCCGGAATACGTTTTTCATTTACCTCGACCCCGATTTTACCGAAACCAATGTGGGCGGCCAGATCATCGAAACGCCGAACAAGATCACGGCCAAGCAGGTTTCGCTCTTCCCCATCCTGCCTTCCATTACCTGGAACTTCAAATTTTGAACCACTCAAATCGTTGACTATGAATACGCTGAAATACGCCGCCCTTTTTCTTGGCCTTTCTTTTTTTATCGCCTGCGACCTGGAGCAGGAAGTCGTAATTGACCTGCCTGAATACAGCAACCAGCCGATCGTGGAATGTTATCTGGAACCAGGCAAACCCTTCCGGCTGACACTTACCCGCAGTTACAGTTTCTTCGACCCGCTTGGGCTGGACTCTTCGTTTTTTGACAAAACCCTGCTCAATGGCGCCACCGTCACCATTGCCTACAACGGTCAGGTGGATACGCTTTACAACAACCCGTCGTTCGACCTGCCGCCCCTGCCCATTCCGGTGGACGTGATGACCCGCTGCCTGCGATACTTCCGGGAGGAGGCGTTGTGATGACCATCCGTTCGTTGCGCTGGATCGCGGGGATCGCCCTGTTGCTGGGCCTGCCGTGGGTGGGCATCCTGCTGACCGGCCTGCCGGTGGCGCGGTACCTGGAGTTTCCGCCGCACACCCGGTACATCGACCACGCGGCGTTTTCCTGGCCGGTGTTTGCCGCGCTCGCGGTGGTGGAATTGCTGTCGATCGGTCTGGCCATCCGCGCCGCCCGGCGCGGACGCGGGGTGCGACTCGCCGGGCGGCGGCAATGTTTCCCATGGTGGGGTTGGCTGGCGCTCGGGTGGATCGCCGCCTGGTGGTGGGTCGCCTGGACCCGGCACCCGGCCCTCGCCTTCGTACAGGGCCACACCTTTACGCCGTTGTGGCTCGGATACATCGTGGCGGCGAATGCACTGACCTACGCGCGCGCCGGACGCTGCCTGCTGACCCACGACACCCGTTATCTGCTGGTGCTGTTTCCATTGAGCGCGCTCTTCTGGTGGTTCTTCGAGTACCTCAACCGGTTTGTGCAGAACTGGATGTACGAGGGTGTCTCGACCTGGTCGCCGCTGGCGTATTTCATCCTCGCGACGCTCTCGTTCTCGACGGTGCTCCCGGCCGTGCTGAGCACCGAGGAATGCCTGCGGGCCTTCGGGGTGGCGCACCGGGCGGACGACCGGCCGGTGGGCAGGCCGGGTACCGGCACACGCGCGACCTGGCTGGTGGTGTCGGTGGCCAGCCTCACCTTCCTCGCCATCGCCCCCGATCTGCTCTTTCCGTTCCTCTGGCTCGCTCCGCTCGGCCTGCTTGTCCTGTTGCATCCGAAGGAACACATCCATCGGGTCTTCCCGACGGTCGGAAGCCTGCTCCGCTTCTCGGCCGCCGCGCTGGTGTGCGGCTTCTTCTGGGAACTGTGGAACCTCCACAGCCTGGCCAAGTGGGTGTACCACGTGCCCTACGTGCAGCGCTTCCACCTCTTCGAGATGCCGGTGCTCGGCTACTTCGGCTACCTGCCGTTCGGCTGGGAATGCGCCTGGCTGGCCACGATGGTGCGGCGGTCATGAAGGAAGCTCGTTCATCGCGCATGGCTGCCGGCTTGCTGGTCACCGCGGCGTTGCTCCCCGCGCTCGTGGTCGTCCTGGAATCAATGCCTGTCCTGCAGATATCGGTCTTTTGTGCGCCGGCCGCCCGCCTTGCCGCGTCGTTCCTCGGCGCCCCGCTGGAGGTAATGCCGGACGGATTCCGCATCCCCACGGCCTACCCGATCGACGTGACCACCGCCTGCAGCGGCATCCGGTTTTTCAGCCTCACCGCCGCCGTGCTGGCGGGCCTGGCGGTGGAGCAGCGCCGCGGTTGGCCGTTTTGGCTGGCCGTGCCACTGATCGCCTATGCAGGAACCATCGCCGCGAACGCCAGCCGCATTCTCAGCACTTGGTATGTCGATGCCTGGATCGCCCCGCATCTGCCGTTGAAATTCCAGGCGGGCATCCACGGACTCATCGGCGCCCTCGTTTTCACCACCGCCCTTGCCGCTTTGTACGCCATTCTTTGGAGAACACACCATGAACACCGAAACGAAACGCTTGCTGCCTGACCTCGTTTATCATCCATGGCTGCTATTGTTACTATGCACCCTGCCATATGTGGCCCTGCTCGGACTGCACCTGCACGCCTTCGACCTGGTGCGGGGTGAACTGGATGCCGAGGGACGCGGTGCCCACGTCACCGCCTTCGCGTTGCTGGGCGGATTGACCCTGTTGTCCTCGGCGCTCGGTGGCTGGATCTGGAAAACCGGACGCCGCGTGACCATGCCGGTGGCGCTGCTGCTGTTTGGCGCCGGCTTCGGCTACCTGTGGACGTTCATGTACCTGGCCGATGATCTCGTACCACGTTCGGTTGGGGCGTGGATGCTTTCGATCGACGAACTGACCTACAACCACCTGTCGCTGATCGCGCCGTCGATCTTCTACACCCTGGTCTTGTTGGCGGGAACACCGGTGGCGGCGATGGGCCGGCGCGATGCGGTGTTTTCGGTGGCCGTGGTCATCGCCATCCCGCTGTTCTGGGCGGTGGTGGCGCAGGCGATCTTCGCCATCAACTGGGATGTCGATCTCCCCGCCTGGTTGCTCGCCTTCATGATGTTCATGATGACCGCGATGATGCTGCTCGCCTTCCTGCGCATGCTGCTCCACCTGCACCGCTGGCTGGGCGGCATGGCGATCCTGCCGGTGCTGGCCGGACTGGTGTTTCCATTTGCTGGACTGGCCCTGAATGCAGCCATCCCGTTTCCCAGCGACCTGCAGGATCCGCGGGTGTACCTCTTCACCGCGATCAACGGCCTCGCCCTGTGCCTGCCCGCCTTCACCCCGGCCTGGATTGTTCCGGCGTGGTTCCTGCGGGTGGCGCTGTTCCCTTTCGCGATCTACTTCTTCATCCTGTTCCTTCCGTTCCTGCCGCTGTCGATTCCGGCGATGATCGTCATGGGCGCGGGCTTCCTGATTCTCGCCCCGACGTTGCTGTTCGTGGTGCAGGCCCAGCGGATCGCATCCGAAGGCATGGCCATCGCCCTGGCCCGGGGATTCTGGCGGACCTTCGCACTATTGCTGCTCGGCTTGGCCATCGTGCCGGCCGGCTACCTCGGCCGGGCCTGGTGGCATCGGCACGCCCTCGAGCAGGCCATCAATGCCGTGTATGCGCCCGACTATGCACGTGCGGATCCGGGCATCGACACGCGCAGCGCCTTGCAGGCGCTGGACCGGTTGCGCGCCATGAAGGAGGGCATCTATACGCCGCTGCTGTCGGAGATTTACGACACGGTAGTGTTCGGGGGCATGGTGTTGCCCGACCACAAGATCGAGGAGATGCAGAAGCGATTCGGCGTGAATCCCAATCTGGAACCGCCGCGCAGCCGCACCTTCGAATTCTTCAACTTCACCGGTACGCGCAACCGCCGGGCGAACTGGTCCCAGGTGCGTCCGGTTCCGCGCGATGTGGTGCTGGCCGATCTCGCGGTGAATACGATCACCAACACCACGCTGGTGGAAAGCGAGGTGGTGGTGACGATGACCAACCGGGGCGAAGGCGATGCCGAGTACCTGACCGCGATCCGCGTGCCCGACGGGGTGGCGGTCAGCGGCTATTGGCTCGATGTCGAGGGCGAGCGCGTCGAGGGGCGTATTTTCGATCGCAAAACCGCGCTGTGGGTGTTCCACATGATCCGTGATCGCACGCGGCGCGATCCGGGTATGGTCCATTACGTGGGACCGAACACCCTGGAGATGCGGGTGTTTCCTTTCGCGACAGGACAAACCCGCACCTGCGCGGTGCGGTTTCTGTTTCCGCGCGGCATGGCCCCGGTGGTCACCGTCGGAGGGCGCGACATTCAACTGGCCGATGGCGAAGGAGCCGGACTGGTTGCGGCCGGCACCGGGTTGTTGGTACCACCCGATCACGGTTGGCCGCTCACCGTGCGCACCCCCTACCTACACGTGCTGGTGGATGCCTCGGTGGAGGCGGTGGATTTCCTCCCGGAGGTGGAGGGGCAGATTGCCGGTCTGCTTGAGCGTGCACCCGAGTTGGACCACCTGCGCATCGACCTCGTCAATCATGCGACGCGGCCGGTATCGAAGGCCTTGCTCGATCGCACCACGTGGCGTGACGCGTGGCAGGCCGCCCTGGCGACGACCCGTCCGGAGGGCGGCTTCTGGCCGCAACGCGCGATCAACCATGCCGTCTTCCAGCATGCCCGCTCCGGTGAGCGGCTAACCTCCGTGCCATCCTTCGTGATCCTCAGCGGCAAGCCGGCGACATGGGACCCCGAGGCCTTCCTGCCGGTGCACGCGCCTGACATCACGGTCAACGACCAGAACACGAACCGTCCGTCACAACCCGGGCCGGTCGTCGCGATCCGGCGAAGCGAGGAGGTCCGGTGGATGGATCCGCGTCATGGCGGATGGGTGGTGATCCCGGGCGAAGGTTCCTTCGAGGTCTACGATCCGGCGAAGCAGCAATGGACTCCGATCCGGGTAGATCTGCAATTGCTGCCCGATTCACGCTATGCCCGCTGGGCGGAGGTGGGCGCCATCGAACAGGCGATGGCCTTGTATCCGGCTCAGGCTGAACCGTTGCGCGGCGAGTTGCTGGCGCTCAGCCGCGAGCACGGATTGCTCTCCCGCCACACCGCCTTCATCGTGGTGGAAAATTCCGCGCAATGGAAGATACTCGAACGCAAGGAGAAGGATGCACTGAAAGCCAACCAGGCGCTCACCTTCGACGAATTTCAGGAGACCCACGTCACGCCGGAACCGGCATTGTGGTTGATGCTGATACTGCTCGCACCGCTGGCAGTTTGGCGGTGCCGGCGCACTGCATGACGCGGACACATCCAAAAGGGGTCAGACCTATAATATTCTCATCTCTATTAAAACATGGCCATTGTCGGCACGGCTATTGCCGGATGAGAAAATTATAGGTCTGACCCCTTTCGGGTTATGGCGGGGTTGATTGGATGCGGCCGTTGTGCAGGTAGAGGCGGCGGGTGGTGACGGCTTCGAGGAAGTCGCGGTCGTGGGAGACGACGATCATGCTTTGGGGAAGTTCGATGAGCAATTCACGCACGCGCAGGTAGGCGGCGAGGTCGAGGCCGTTCTGCGGTTCGTCGAGCAGCAGGACCTCGGGATGCATGGCCAACACGGTGGCGAGGGCGACCAGGCGTTTTTCACCGCCGGACAACCGGTAGGTGACGCGCTGTTCGAACCCGCGCAGTCCAACCTGCACCAGGGCGGAGGCGGCGGCCTGCCGGGCGGCCTCGACCGACAGGCCGAGGTTGAGCGGACCGAAGGCGACATCCTCGAGCACGGTGGGGCAAAAGAGCTGGTCGTCGGAATGCTGGAAAACAAGGCCGATGCGGCGGCGCACCTCGCGGAAATCGTGTTCGGTGCGGCGCACCACGCCAAACGCGGCGACCTCGCCGGCCTGTGGTTTGAGCAGGCCGACCGCGAGGTGCAGGAAGGTCGTCTTACCGGACCCCATGTCGCCGACCAGGCCGACCTTTTCACCGGGGCGCAGGACGAGCGAGGCGTCCGCAAGCACGGGAGGCGCGTCGTGGTAGGCGAACCGGACGTTCGTGAAGGAAAGCAGCGCGGTCATACCATCCACTCCAGGCAGGCGGTCGAACCGATGGCGAGCACCACGAGCACGGCGAACACAACGTCGCGCGGTCCGGGTGTAAAGGCCGACAGCGAATACAACTGGCGGTCGAAGCCGCGGCACTTCATGGCCTCGAGAATGCGGTCCGAGCGGTCGCAACTGCGGATGAACAGCATACCGACCAGGTAACCAAGGCTGCGCAGGGCGTGGCGGGTGCAGCGCGGGCGAAAGGCGCGCAGGGTCATGGCGTTCCGGAGGCGGTGGTATTCCACGTGCAACACCTCGAGGTAGCGCACACAGAAGAACAGGGTGTGGACGAGTTTACCGGGCAATCGCAGGCGGTGCAGGGCATGGGCGAGGTCGGCCGGT
>CALBHI010000165.1 GCA_937894535.1 uncultured Verrucomicrobiota bacterium | reverse complement strand
GTGTCCTCGAACCCGGCACCAAGCGGTTCGATCTCGTCTATGTGGTGACCGGCCTGTCCTGGCGCGTAACCTACGATGTATTGCTGCGCGGCGAACTGCGGGATGTCGCCGGCCCGATGTCGATGGACGTCGAGGGCTGGGTCGAGATCTCCAACGCCACCAGCCGCGCCTACCGGGATGCCCGTTTGTTGCTGGTCGGCACCGACTCCCTCGGGTATGCGCCGGAACCCAAGGCCCCGGGATTGCTTGAACTGGACGACGACACCCCGCTCGCCGACCTCTGGCGGCACAAGGTTCCTGAACCGACAACCGCCCATTTCTACACCGTCGATGAACGGGTCGACCTTGAAGCCTACGAGGCCCGCCAAGCCTCGCTGGTCTCGGTAACCCGCAAACCGGTCGAACGCCACCTCATCATCCGCGCCGAGGATATTCCCACCGATGCCCGCGCCCGGTATGCCCACCCGTCCCAGATCATCCGCTTCGCCAATGCCGAAGACTACGGGGGCAAACGCGCCGTTCCGCCCGGTCGCGCCTTGATCCACATCGGCAATCAACGCACCGCGCTTCACCAACAAGCCTGGTTCAAACACACCCAGGCCAACGGGGAAATCACCCTTGATGTGGGACGGATGACCGAGATCCGCGTCCGCCGCGTCGATCGAGGCCGTCGCTCCCTGCCCGGTGGTTTCTACGAACACCAGTTCGAACTGCGCGTGGAAAACCAATTTCCCTTTCCGGTGACGCTGATCGTGGATGAACAACCTCCGTTCACCCTCGCCTGGACCCCGGTCCGCTCCAGCCTGCCCTTCGAACAACGCGAACGCCGCCTCGTCTTCACCCCCACCATCCAAGGAAAGGGCGAGCTGGTTTTTCAATACACCCTGCGCGTCGAAGTCCCCCGCGATTAGCGCGTTGTAAGGATTGGCGTAGCCGAGGTTTTTCTAGCCGGCGCAAAGCCAACGCTACGTTCGAGGGAGGATCGGGTTTATCCCGGCTATGGCATACGGTTACATGCTCTAGTGCCTGCCATCACATGGTTCAGCTCTGTGTTGTAGATGCGGGTGCTGACCGCGTCATTTGCTCCCGAGTCGGGCATGGCACCATGCTCACACCATCGAACGCACCACGCCCACCACCGGGCCGGCCACGGCAAAGCCGGCGGTCTCGGCGGTGATCACCACCGGCGGATACTTCGGATTGCCGGCCACCAGTTCGTAGCCCGCGCGGGTCTTGCGGAGTTTCTTCACCGTCGCCTCGCCGTCGACGTACACCACCGCGATCGCGTCCGGTTCAACCACCGGGGCCTTGCGCACGATTACGAAATCGCCTTCGTGGATCCCGTAGTCCATCATGCTGTCGCCACGCACCCGCACGGCAAACAGATCACCCGACCCGAAAGCCGACTCCAGAGTCAAGTGACCGAGCGCATTCTCCACCGCGAGGATCGGCAACCCGGCCGCGACATCACCGACGATCGGCACCCCCGCCTCCTCCCGCTCCCGCCCATCCGCCGCCGCCACCACCCGCAAGCCACGGGCCGTGTTTGGGGTGCGCCGCAACGCGCCCTTGCGCACCAACGCATCCAGGTGGTCCGCCGCCGCCCGCGGCGAACGGAACCCGAAACGGGCCGCCACCTCACGCACCGTCGGCGGCACCCCGTGCCGCCCCGCCCACTCCTCCACAAACGCCAATACCGCCGCCTGTTTCTCTGTTAACCTGGGCTCTTCCATCGCGCCAACTCCTCGAAAATCGATCCTGAAATTCCCTTTACACGGGATGCTATACATTTGTATAGTAGTACCCATGAACAACACAAGTGAAAACGTGGGCGGGCCGGGTGAATGGGTGTGCGGATTACCGGATGAGCAACAGGTGTGCGAGCTGTTGTTGCGGCTTCCCGCGCCTTACCAGGTCATGGCGTGGATCGTCGTGGAGACCGGCATGCGCCTCACCGAGGTCGCGGCCCTGCCGGTGCGGGCCTTCGCCCCGGCGCACCGCACCGTGACGGTGGTGGACGGATCAAGCCCGCGCCGTTTTGTTGTTTCCCCGGGGCTGGCTTCGGCACTCGCCGATCATCTGGCCGCCTTGCGTCCCCGCTTCGAAGGGCAGGGGAGCCGGACCTTCCGGCTGTTCCGGTCACCGCGCACCACCGAGCCGGTGCGGTTTGCCGATGCGTTGCTGTTCCCGGCCTGGGCGGTTAACGGCCACCCAAGCACAG
>CALBHI010000164.1 GCA_937894535.1 uncultured Verrucomicrobiota bacterium | reverse complement strand
ACAAAAACCCTGACCGGGTAAACCGGCCAGGGTTTTTCGTGCACTAAATCCGCGAAGCGGAAATCAGGCCTTCAACGCCGCACGCATCCGGGCGCTGGCACGGGCTTTGCGACGAATCGCCGTCTGCTTGGTGATCGAGCCCTTCTTGGCCGCCTTGTCCAGGGCGGAGCAGAATTCCGAATAGGCAGCCTTGATGGCCGCTTCATCCTTCGCCGCGACCGTACCCACCAACTTGCGGGACTTCGTCTTGACCAGCGACTTGGCCGCGCTGTTGCGCAACTGGTTGCTCTGGTACTGGCGCGCCCGCTTAACTGCACTCTTCGTATGACCCATGATCGACTCCGTAATCCTTCTTCGGTTGACCCGGACCCTCTCCCGCAGGAAAAGAACCGGAAGTTTCTTGGCGGACGTTGATCCCGCCGCAAAAGTTGTGCCATAGTACGGATGCACCACACCAAGTCAATGCCATTTGTCGCGATTTATGGTCCTCCTACCAGAACCCACCGCCTCGCCAAACGACAATGATCCGCCGCAGGAGCTTTATGATCTGCGCGACCTTGCCCATGGCCATGATCCCTTCACGCAACCGCGCCTCAACCGGCTGATCCAAGCCGCCGCGCAAGGCATTTACCGCCTTTGGCGGGACGGCGGATCCCTGGCCGATGCCCACCCGATGACCTGGCGCTTTGCCCGCCAGGGAGGTCACTTCCGGCTGCAACCCCCAACCCGGGGATTCGCGCAACTGACGGCCCCGTTGACCATCGACCGCCTGATCCTCACGCTGGCCCGCTGGCGCGCGGAGATGACCGGGATCGTACCGGATTTCGCCCTGCGCCGGTTTCTCGTCTGCTTCCTCCGCCACGAACCGATTGGCCCCGGGAGGCCAAACCTGCTCGCCCAGGAAATCGAATACCGCGCTAACCGCCTGCGTCCCAGCATCCTCCAGAACAGGCTGCAGCGCTACCAGCTCCGCACCGAAACCGGGGACAGGGCCCACGCCTTGGCCCGGCTTGCCGCAGATTTCCGCCTGCCGCTTTTGCCCCAACCACTTCCGGCCCGGGGTGTGATCTCCGCCGCGACCTGGCTCCGGCATGCCCTGCAGTCTGGCCAAGCGTGGACCGGAATCACCGCACAATGGGAACAAACCGCCGAACACCTGGATGACCTCGGCCTGACCGTTGGCGAGGGCCCCATCCTTGAAAAACTATTCGTGGTTACCGCGGAGGACGAGGAACCGGTACGCCCCATCGCCATCGACCCCCGCACCCTCCTGATCCGCCCACACCGCTGGTGGTGGCCCACCCAGACCCTCGCGGACCGGCTTGACACCGCCCTCCAATCCCTCCTTCGCACCGCCGGGAGGACCCCGTGAGGTTGTTCATCAAGTGGATCATCGGCCTGCTCCTGTTGCCCCTCGCCGCCGCCGCCACCCTTACGTTTGCCCGTCAACTCCAGATCGACCTCGACTGGCACACCATCGACCAAACTACCTGGTGGTTCGCCGGCGGATTTGTCCTGTGGATCGTCCTGTACTTTGTCCTCCCCCGTCCGATGTGGTCATACGTCCTCGCCCACGAATGCACCCACGCCCTGTGGGGGCTGCTCATGGGCGCAAAAGTCTCGCGCATGAAGGTCGGCGAACGCGGCGGCAGCGTGACCCTCAGCAAGTCGAATGTCCTGATCACCCTCGCCCCCTACTTTTTCCCGTTCTACACCGCCATCACCCTGATCGTGTTCGTCATCGCCGGGATCTGGATCGACTTCTCAACCTACCTGCCCTTCTGGTATGCCCTGTTCGGCCTGACCTGGGCCTTCCACATCACCTTCACCCTTTCCATCCTCGCGATCAGCCAACCCGACATCCTGCAACACGGGCGCCTGTTCTCCTACGTCATAATCTATACCATCAACCTGCTGACCGCCGCCGCGCTGATGAACCTGCTGACCGACCGACCCCTCGCCCACCTCGCCACCGAACTCGGCCACGACATCCCCGCCGCCTACCAGTTCGTCTGGAATCAAACCCACCCCCTGCTCGCCGCCATCAAAACCCAATGGCCCCTTCGTCCACAATAATCCGCCCCGCCCACCGTTATCCGCATGAAAGCTGAACCGGGATCATGAACCCTACGGAACACACGGACAACGTATGGATCGAACAGTACAAGGCAGGCGATGTGTCGGCGCTGGAACACTTGGTGGAGCACTACCGGAAACCTCTCTACGCCTTCATCTACAACATGTTGCAGGGTCGCGGCGATGCCGAGGAGATTTTTCAGGAAGTCTGGTTGCGGGTGATCAAGAACCTGCGCTCGTACCGCGACCGCAACTTCGCCGGCTGGCTGTTCCGGATCGCCCACAATCTGTTCATCGACCGTATCCGCCTCGAACAACGGTTTATTGCCCCGACTCCAGCGACCTCAACGAACGACGAAGCATCGCTGATCGACCGGCTGCCCTCGCCCCACCCTACCCCGGATGCCCAGACCGCCGACCGCGACCTCGGCCACCGGATCCGCGCCGCGATCGCCTCGCTGCCCGACGACCAACGCGCCGTGTTCCTGATGCGCACCGAAGCCGATCTCTCGTTCAAGGAAATTGCCGCCATCCAGCAAACCTCGCTGAATACCGCCCTCGGCCGCATGCACTATGCCCTGCAAAAATTGCGCCCGCTGCTGGAGGAAGATTACCACCTGCTCCGTGGAGGAACCCGACATGAAACCTGAACCGCTGACGCCCCGCGATGAAGACCTGCTGCGCGCCACCCGGCACGCCGCCTCCCGCCACCTCGACGTGCCGCCCACCCCGCGCGACACCCTGGCCGTACTCCGCCAGGCCGCCGAAGCCAACGCCACCGCGCAACCCGGTTGGGCTCACTGGCTGCGTTGGTCCGTCGCCGCCCTCGCCCTCGCCGCACTCGCCCTTGGCATCGACCTGCTACGCACCCCCGCGCCCACCTCCATGTCCGTGGTGGAATCCGCCCCCGCACCCATCGACCCAGGCATCGACCTCGCCGAATGGAACGTCGAACTGGACACCCTGTTCGACGATGTCACCACCACCCTGGACCAACTGGCCAGCGATGCATCCGACCTGAACACCCTCGCCGAAGGCCTGCTGAACTAGGAGTCCACCATGAACCCAACCCTCCGCCTCCTGACCTTGATCATCCCGCTGCTGGCCACCACACCGCTCCACGCCCAACCGCCCGAGCCCGGCGATCCGCTCGCCCCGCCCCCGCCGCCCGAACGCTTCTTCGACGCACCACCCGGCCGCGGCCAACCGCCCCACGAAGGACGCCCCCACGCCCCGCTGCACCAGTGGATGAACCAGCTCCGCGAACAAGACCCCGCCGAATACGAACGCCTGCAGGCCCTGCGCCTCCGCGACCCCGAAACCTTCCGCACCCTCGCCCGCGAACAACTCCAGACCCGCGCCCTCGATCGCCTCCGCCGCGAACGCCCGGCCATCTACGAAGCCTTCACGAACCTCCCCGAAGACGACCGTCGCTGGCTCGCCGAACGCCTCCTGCGCCCCGGTCCCGGCTCCCCCGATGCGCCCCCGCCCGGCGAACGCGGTCCGCGTCACGACGCCCCGGCCATCGACCGCGACACCGTGCGCGCCTACAAACGCGCCACATCCGACGCGGAACGTGCCCCCCTCCGCGCTGAACTCGCCCGCCAACTGAGCGAGGCCTATGACCGCCAACTCGCCGAACGCCAGCGCCAACTCACCGAAGCCGAGGAGAAAATCGCCGCCATCCGCGCCGCCCTCGCCGCCGGCGAGGAAGGCAAGCAAGCTTTCATTGAACAGAAACTCGAGGCCTGGCTGATGAACGGCGACCGCCCGCCGCCGCCCCGCGACGAGTGATTGTCCAACGGTTGGAAACCCTCGCGCCACCGTTGTCCACCCCCTGGACAACCGCACAACCGCATCGGCATCAATCCCCAATCGCCAACGCCTCCGCACCCGGCCGCGCCACCGGCGGTGGTGGCGGAGCCTCGATCACCCGGATCTTTTTCCACGCCCCCCTCCGGAACCGTCCCCCGTACACCGCCGCCAACGCTCCCACATACAGCAGCGCCCACGTCCACATCGCCAGCAAGCCGTAGCCGAACACCAGCACGATCAACATCACCCCCGGCACAAACAACAACCACGCCAGCACCGTCGAAGCCATCAGCACAAACCGCGTGTCACCCGCCCCCTTCAACGCCCCCGCATAAATCACATTCCCCGCATCCATGATGCCCCACACCGCCATCAACACCAGCAACCACCGCCCGGTCACCAGCAGGTCGTCCACCGACAACCCCGTTTCCGCCCGCGCCGTGAAGGCCGAAAAGTACAGCCGCGGAAACAACACGAAGG
>CALBHI010000163.1 GCA_937894535.1 uncultured Verrucomicrobiota bacterium | reverse complement strand
TCACCCGCTCGCTCCCGGAAGAGGAGCGCGCACGTATCGCCGCCGCCTACTGGAAGCCGCACCGGTTGGCCGTGCGTGCGTCCATCGCCCGGGCGCTGCGTTCCGGCCGCTCCGTGTTGCACGTGTCGGTACATTCGTTTACGCCGGAACTCGACGGCGTCGTGCGCAATGCGGACCTTGGTTTGTTGTACGATCCACGCCGGGCGGACGAGGTCGGGGTGGTGCGCGCCTGGCAGGCCGCGCTGGCCGCGGTCGATCCGGGCCTGCGGGTGCGGCGCAATTATCCGTACCGCGGCGTGGCCGATGGCCACACCACGGTGTTGCGGCGGGCCTTTCCCGCCGGGTATGCGGGCCTTGAGCTTGAGGTGAACCAGGCTTTGTTGAGGGCCGATCCGGCGCGGGCGCGCCGGGCGGTGGTGGAGAGTGTGCGTGTGGTGGTGGATGCCGCACGAAAAGGAGAATGGGCATGAACATGGAAAAACTGATCGGCAAGGCGTGTGCCTTGAGCCGTCCGTACGCCGTCACCGATGGCGCGTCATTCAAGCTCAAGAAGGTGGATCCGTCCGACACCGGAGCCTTTTCCGACGCGGACAAACCCAGGGCCAAGGAAGCGCTGGCCGCCGGCATCGACATCCTTTCCGGCTTGCAGGACAAACTGTACGCGCACGACCGGTGGTCGGTGCTGCTGATCTTTCAGGCGATGGATGCGGCGGGCAAGGACGGGGCGATCAAGCACGTCATGTCCGGGGTGAACCCGCAGGGCTGCCAGGTCGCATCGTTCAAGGTGCCGTCGTCCGAGGAACTCGACCACGACTTCCTGTGGCGGTGCCAGAAACACCTTCCCGAACGTGGCCGGATCGGCATCTTCAACCGTTCCTACTACGAGGATGTACTGGTGGTGAAGGTGCATCCGGAGTTGCTCGACAAACAAAAGTTGCCCGATGCGGTGCGCGGCAAGGACATCTGGGACAAGCGGTACAAGGACATCCGCCACTTCGAACAGTACCTTGCCAACAACGGGACGATCGTGCGGAAATTTTTCCTGCATGTCTCGCGCGACGAGCAGAAGAAGCGGTTTCTCGAGCGGATCGAGGATCCGGCCAAGAACTGGAAGTTCTCGGCGGGCGATATCGCCGAACGGGCGCACTGGGACCGGTACATGGCGGCCTACGAGGACATGATCCGGGCCACCGCGACCAAGACTTCGCCGTGGTATGTCGTTCCGGCCGACAACAAATGGTTTACCCGCATCGTGGTCGCGGCCGCGGTGATCGACGCCCTGTCGTCGCTGAAGCTGGCCTACCCCACGGTCACCCGCGCCCAGAAGGACGCGCTGCACGCAGCGCGCGCGGCGCTCGAAGCGGAGTAAGCGCACCGGTGGAGCGGCTTGCCCTCCCGGCCGGATGGGCCAAGCCGCTGGGGATATGCTGTCATAACGTCACGCGCCGCGCGGATTTCGCGGATGGGTTGTTGGTGTGAAGAAGATTCACCACCCGTCCCGCAGGAGCGGGACTAGAGGACACGGAGGAAGAGGAGTTGCTGTCGCTGTCGGTATCGCTATCGCTATCGAAATCGAAGGATTTACCGCAGAGGGCGCAGCATACGCGGAAAATCAGGGTAGGGTCCGGTATCCTTGCCGGACCGATGGGAAAGGATCCTGAACCGCGGGCTTGCCCGCCGGAGGCGAGGCTTGCCCGCCGTAGGAGGGTGTCGCGGATGGGTTTTTGGCGTGAAGAGTTTTCACCACCCGTCCCGCAGGAGCGGGACTAGAGGACACGGAGGAGGAGTCGCTGTCGGTATCGCTATCGGAATCGGAATCGAAGGATTTGCCGCAGAGAGCACAGCATAAGCAGAAAATCAGGATAGGGTCCGGTATCCCCGGCGATATCTATGGTAGCCGTCAAAATATCCTTTGGCGCTACGAATTTCCAACGCGTCGGGGGCGACGCGTTCCACCTCGTGCTGTGTTTACCGAAGGGGAAGACGTTGTCTTTACCGTTCGTCTTCGACGGCCCCGCTGCAGCAGCTGTGCGGGTTGCCGTTGATCTCGGTGGCTTGCACCGGCGGGCTGAGGAACGGGATGCCGAGGGCGAGGCCGCGTACGATCAGCAACACGGCCACCACGCCGGCGCTGACCGGGACGAGTTTCTGGAGTTTGCGGCGCAACGGCATCTGCACCAGCGATCCGGCGAGCGAGACCGCGAGCATCAGCGGCAAGGTGCCGAGGCCGAAGGTGAACATGAACAACGCGGAGAGCATCACCGAGCCGGTCGCCGCCGCCGCGGCGAGGGCCACATACACCGGGCCGCAGGGCAGCAATCCGTTGATCAGGCCGAGCACGAGCAGGCCGGTCAGGCTGCCGCGCTGGAAGCGGGCGCGCCAGGCCCGCTGCAGCACGGCGAAGATCCGGAACAGGCCGAGCGCTTCGGCGATACGGGTCAGGGTCCCGGTCTGCACGAGGATCAAGCCCAGCAGCAACAGCACACCGAAGGCAATCGAGACGCCGCGTTGCAGGCCGCCGAGGGCGAAGGATTGGCCGACCAGTCCAAGTACCGCGCCCATCGCAGCATAGGTCACGGCGCGCCCGAGGTTGTAGAGCAGGCGGCCGAACACGTAGCTGGTGCGGCGGTCACCGGCGGGGGGCAGGGCGAGGGCCAGCGGGCCGCACATGCCGACGCAATGCAGGCTGGTCACCAGTCCGAGCGACAGGGCCGCGCCGAGGAGCAGCAACGTGGTCATGGCAGCACCACCTGGGCGCTGTGGAAATAATCCGTGCCGCCCTGCATCCATTCGAGGTCGATGCGCCACAGGCCGGACGCGAGACCGGTGGTGGCGATGGTATGGGTGCGTTGCTCGTCGAGGGTGATCGGTTCGGTGCGGTCGAGGCGGGAATCCGACGGGCGGTAGAGGGTGATCGTGCCGGTGGCGGACGCGTCGGGCAGGGTCACCGCGAGGCGGGCCGGATCGGTGAGCTGGCTGATCTGCACCGGCTGGGCGAGGGCGCGGGCGCGGCGTTGCTGGCCCATGCGTTTCTCGTGCTGGAGGTCCTTGTCGTAGGTGTTGATGGCGACGAGGTCGACCTTCTGGCGGATCATTGTCACGGCGACGAAGGTCGCGCCGGCGAAGGCGGAGACGATCAGGACGGTCAGGGCGATCGGCCAGGGATTCTTCGTCATGGCGTGGCTCCGGTCGGACCCATGAAGCGGGTCTTGGTGGTGGCGATGCGTTCCCCGTCGGCGTAGAGCCCGATCACGATGGGTGTCGAAGAAGCCGGGAGGGCGGAAGGCGGCAGTTCGACGATCACCGCCGACTGTTGCATCTTTTCCGCGGGCACGGTCAGGCTGCCCCCGGCGATGGTCACGCGGCCTTCGTGCGATTCGAGGCGCAGTTCCACCGGGATGTCGCGGTTGGTCTTGTTGAACAGTTTCATCAGGTACAGGTTGCTGATGTCGCCGCCGGGCATGGTCTGGTAGAGGGTGCCGGGCGAGCGCAGGATGTTCGCCTCGACCGGACTGCGGCTGACCAGCAGGTAGGTTAGCAGGGTGGAGAGCAGGAGCAGCACCACGGTGTAGATGACCAGGCGCGGGGTGATGCGCAGTTTTTCGCCGCGCTGGATGTTCGTCTCCGAGGCGTAGCGGATCAGGCCGGGGGCGAAGCCGACGCGGTGCATCACGCTGTTGCAGGCGTCGATGCAGGCGGTGCAGTTCACGCACTCCATCTGGGTGCCGTTGCGGATGTCGATGCCGGTGGGGCAGACCTGCACGCACAGCTTGCAATCCACACAGTCGCCCTTGCCCTCGGCGCGTCGTTGTTCGAGCGGGGTCGAGCGGAGGAATGAGCCGCGCTGTTCGCCGCGCTTGTGGTCGTAGGCCACCACGATGGTGTTTTCGTCGAGCAGCACCGACTGGAAGCGGCCGTAGGGGCAGATGAAGGTGCAGGCCTGTTCGCGGAAGCGGGCGAAGATGCCGTAGAACAGCAGGGTGAACAGGACCATCGCGGTCAGGCCGGTCAGGTGGTTCAGCGGGTTGTCGGTGACCAGCTTGATCCACGGGTCGCTGCCGATGATGTACATCAGCAGCCAGTTGCCGACGATGAACGAGACGGCGAGGAAGACCACGTGCTTCAGCGCCTTCTTTGCGATTTTCTTCGTGGTCCACGGGGCCTTGTCCAGTTGCTTCTGGTCAAACGCGTCGCCTTCGATCCACCACTCGATCTTGCGGAACACGCCTTCCATCAGCACCGTCTGCGGGCACAGCCAGCCGCACCAGATGCGGCCGTAGACGGCGGTGAACAGCACGAGCATGACCAGGGCGGTGACCATGGCCACGGCGAGGATGAACAAGTCCTGGGGCCAGAAGATCTGGCCGAAGATCACGAACTTACGGTTTAGGATATCCATCTGCAGCAACGGCAGGCCGTCGATGCGGATGAACGGGCCGGCGAAGAGGATCAGCAGCAGAACGGCATTGACCCAGGTGCGCGCGGTGGTGAGTTTGCCTTTCGTCTTGCGCGGGTACATCCACAACCGCCGACCGGACTGGTCGGCGGTCGGGATGTGGTCGCGGAAGTTCGAGAAGTCGGGCTTGTGCAATACGGTGTCAGGTGTCGGGTGTCGGGTGTCAGGAAGATCGCTGTTCGTCTGCTGTACCGCGTTTTTCATGGTATTTCCTGAACACTGAAACCTGACACCTGAAACCTATCTTCAGAGTTGCGCCTGCGTTCCCTCCGGGGCTTTCGGAGTCGCCGGGGTGGTGCCGCGCATGGTCCAGATGTAGCTGGCCACGGCGTGGATCTCGTCGGGCTTGAGCACGCCTCGCCACGGGATCATGCCCTTGGCGACGACGCCTTCGTTGATGATGCGCACGCTGTCGGAGAACAGAGGGCCGTGGATGAAGTAATCATCGGTCATGTTCGGTCCAATCAGGCCGCCGCCATCGGGGGCGTGGCAGACCAGGCAGTTCTTGATGTACAGGTCCTTGCCTTGGGCGAGGACGGCCTCGTCGGTCGAGGGTTCGTCAACCGCGGCGGCGGCCGGGGAGGCCTCGCCGGGGGCGGCGGGTTCGGTGGCGACGACGACCACGGCTTTCGCCGCGGCGGCCATCTCCTGTTCGTACTGGGCGATCTGGCCCGGGCCGTCCATCAGGTGGAAGTACACCAGGTAGCCGGCAGCCCAGACGCAGGTCAGGACGAACAGCCAGACCCACCACTGGGGCAGGTTGTTGTCGAGTTCGGTGATGCCGTCGGCATCGTGGTCCATCAGGAGCGGATCTTTGTTGTTGGTGGTCATGGTTTAATCCTTTTCGAGCGGGAGGTTGCCCATGTGGTTGATGTAGGTCCGCGACAGCCGGATGGCCCAGTAGCTCATCCCCACGAAGACGGTGAGGAAGAGCACCAGGGCCACCGACGGAAGGGTGGCGATGCCGTGGATGTGTTCGAGTACGCTGCGGATCATGGGGCCACCTCCGTTTGCAGTTCTTCGCGGGTGTCGGTGCCGAGGCGCTGCATATAGGCGATCAGGGCGATGATCTCGCGGTCGGCCTGGACCTCGATGGTCGCGGCCTTGAGGTTTGCCACGATGGCGTCGGCCTGTTTCTGCATGTCGGCCATGACCTCGTTCTCGTAGCCTTCCGGATAGGGAACACCGAGTTTGCGCAACACGGTGATCTTCTTCTTCAGGGTCGAGGTGTTGAGCTGGTTCTTCACCAGCCACGGGTAGGGCGGCATGATCGAACCGGGCGAGGTTGATTCCGGGTTCTCCATGTGTTTGTAGTGCCAGGCATCGGGGTATTTCTTGCCGACGCGGAGCAGGTCGGGACCGGTGCGTTTGGAACCCCAGAGGAACGGGTGTTCGTAGACGTATTCGCCCGACTTCGAGTAGGGGCCGTAGCGTTCGGTCTCGGAGCGGAACGGGCGGATCATCTGCGAGTGGCAGCCGACGCAGCCTTCGCGGATGTACAGGTCGCGGCCGGCCAGTTCGAGCGGCGTGTAGGGCTTCACGCTCGAGATCATCGGGATGTTGGTGCGGACGACCCACATCGGGATCATCTCGATCAGGCCGCCGATGGCGACCGCGACGAGCGACAGCACGGTGAACAGCACGGGTTTGCGTTCCAGCCAGCGGTGGCGGTACGAGTGGCTCTCGTCGCCGATGGGGGTCGATTCCAGCGCGGGGGCCTGCACCGGGGTGTCGGCCTCAAGTTTGCCCGCCTTCGCGGTCTTGACCAGGTTCCAGGCCATGATCAGCACGCCGGCGAGGTAGAGGGTGCCGCCGATCGCGCGCATGCGCCACATCGGCAGGATCTGGGTCACCGTCTCCAGGAAGTTCGGGTACTGCAGGAAGCCGTCGGCGGTGAACTGTTTCCACATCAGGCCCTGGGTCACACCGGCCCAGTAGATCGGCACCACGTAGAACAGCATGCCGAGCAGGCCGATCCAGAAGTGATAGGTGGCGGCCTTCACCGAGTACAGCGAGGTGTTGTAGATGCGGGGAATGATCCAGTACAGCACGCCGAAGGTCAGGAAGCCGTTCCAGCCGAGCGCGCCGGTGTGGACGTGGGCGATGATCCAGTCGGAGAAGTGGGCAAGGGCGTTCACGCTCTTGATCGAGAGCAGCGGGCCTTCGAGGGTGGCCATGCCGTAGGCGGTCACCGCGACGACCATGAATTTTAGTACGGGATCGCGGCGAACCTTGTCCCACGCGCCGCGCAGGGTCAGCAGGCCGTTGAGCATGCCACCCCACGACGGGGCGATCAGCATGATCGAGAACACCGAACCGAGCGACTGGGCCCAGTCGGGCAGCGAGCTGTAGAGCAAGTGGTGCGGTCCGGCCCAGATGTACAGGAAGATCAGCGCCCAGAAGTGGATGATCGACAGGCGGTACGAGAACACGGGGCGGTCGGCCGCCTTGGGCAGGAAGTAGTACATCAGGCCGAGGTACGGGGTGGTCAGGAAAAACGCGACGGCGTTGTGGCCGTACCACCACTGGACCAGCGCGTCCTGCACGCCGGCGTAGATCGAGTAGGATTTCAGGAACGAGACCGGCAGGGCCAGCGAGTTCACGATGTGCAGCATGGCCACGGTTACCGCGGTGGCGATGTAGAACCAGATGGCCACGTACATGTGGCGCTCGCGGCGCTTGATGATCGTGCCGAGCAGGTTCACGGTGAACACGACCCAGACGAGGGCGATGGCGATGTCGATCGGCCATTCCAGTTCGGCGTATTCCTTGCTGGTGGTGAAGCCGGTGACGAGGGTCAGCGCGGCGGCGACGATGATCAGCTGCCAGCCCCAGAAGTGGATCCGGCTCAGGGCGTCGCTGAACATGCGGGCCTTGCACAGCCGCTGCAGCGAGTAGTAGATGCCCATGAACATGCCGTTGCCCACGAACGCGAAGATCACCGCGTTGGTGTGGAGCGGGCGGATGCGTCCGAAGGTGACTTCGGCGATGCCGAGGTTGGCTGCGGGCCAGAACAACTGGATCGCCGCGACCAAGCCGACCAGCATACCGACGACGCCCCAGAGGACGGTCGCAAAGGCGAAGTCGCGCACAATGCGGTTGTCGTAACTGAACTGCTCTATTTTACTCATACGTTTCGTTTCCTTCCTTCACGTTCTTGCTTACGTCCGGTTGACGCCGCGGGGCGTCGCGTTCAACGGGGGTGGTGCGGGTATCGGCCGCGGGCACCTTGTCGTCGTCGATCAGCATGCGGCGCGACGGCGACCAGGTGTCGTCGAACTGGCCCTGCCGCACCGCGACCACGAAGACGGCGAGGAAGCCGAGGCCGATGATGGCGCTGGCGGCGATAAGGACGACCATCACGCTCACGGCGTCACCCCCGCGCGGCGGCCCGCCCACGAAGTGGCGAGCAGGGAGAATCCGATGACCGAAAACGAGCTGAGCGGCATCAGCACCGCGGAGACGAGGGGCGAGAGGTAGCCGCTGGCCGCGAAGGAGACGCCGATGACGTTGTAGAGCAGCGAGACGGCGAAGGCGGCCTTGAGCACGCCGGTGGAGAGGCGGGCGAAGCGAAGGAAGGCGGGCAGGCGGGGCAGGGCGTGGCCGGCGAGGATGGCGTCGCAGGCCGGGGAAAACAGGGAGACGTTGTCGGAGACCGCGATGCCGACGTTGCTCTGTTTCAGCGCGCCGGCGTCGTTGAGTCCGTCGCCGACCATCAGCACCGACGCGCCCGCGGTCTGCTGCGCTTGCACGTAGGCGAGTTTGTCGTGGGGCGATTGGGCGAAGCGGAGGTCGGCGGTATCGCCGAACAGGGTGCGGAAGCGCGGGGCGGCGGCGGGTTGGTCGCCGGACAGCAGGGCGATTCGGTGGTGGTCGCGGCGCAAGGTATCGAGCACGGCGGCGATGCCGTCGCGTTCGTGCTGGCCGACGATGAAGCGGCCGCGCACCGCGCCGTCGATGATCAGCCAGGTGCCGTGGCCGTCGGGGGTCGCGATGCCGAGCCAACTCGCCGAGCCGAGGGCGAGGGTGTGGCCTCCGACGGTGCCGCGGATGCCGCTGCCGGGGGTTTCGGTGAACGGAAGCGGGGCGGGCAGGGATGAGGCGGGAAGGGTCCGGGTTATG
>CALBHI010000162.1 GCA_937894535.1 uncultured Verrucomicrobiota bacterium | reverse complement strand
AAACCCCTCTGGCTCACTGCGATCAACGCCGGGGCAAGGTTTGCGGTGGTGGGCGACCCGCTGGTCATCGATGGCTCCGATACCGACCTGGTGAATCGGTTGCCCGCCGTGCGCGCGTCGATCATGGACAAACAGGGGCAGGTGATCGCCTCCGGGGAGGCTTCATCCATCATGGGAAATCCGATCGAGTCGGTGCGGTGGATCCGCGACGAAGTCAACGCGCGGGGCGGACGCCTCAAGGCCGGTGATGTCCTTTGGCTGGGATCAATGACCACCCCGATTCCCGTCACCCCGGGTGAAAGTTACCAGGTCTTGTTCACCGGCTTGAGGGACTATCCGGTGAGTATCCAGGTGAACTTCCGGCGCGGTGCCTCTCCACCGTAGGCAAGAATCCGGTTCAGGCCTGATCGCCCGCGCGGATTTCGGCAAACACCCGGTATTCGTCGTGTTTGGCCATCAAGGCATCACGGATTTCCCCGGCACTGGGCTGCCCCGGAGCGTTCGGCTTGTCGAGAAATCCATAGGTCAGGCAAGATCCCGCCAGCGGAAGGCTGATGCGCGAGGCGGGTCCCTGCGGTCCCATCGCCAACATGCACACCGCGCTGTCGGCACATTTCTTCAACGCTCCGGTCATGCGCCGCAGATCAAGTTCATCCGAGGCAAAGGCCGCGATTTTCACCACATCGACACCCGCACTGCGCCCGGAACGCACGGTCTCGCACAACGAAGACACATCCGGCATCGCCCTGAAGTTGTGATGGGAACCAATGATGGTTACCCGGTCGCGGGCCGAACTGACGACGTCAGCCAGAATGTCCGCCCCAAGTTCGACATCAACGCCGGTTACCAGCGGAATGCCCTGAAGGTAACAATCCAACCGCGCCTGTTCGTCACCGGTCCACCGTCCACCCTCGGAAACATGGCGCACGGTCAACAAGGTTCCCAATCCCGCCTTGGTCAGGCGCAATGCCGCCACCGTCCAGTCGCAGGACTCCTCACCGATCAGATCGAGACGGATTTCCACCACGTCGCAGGGCCAGGAGTCGGCGGCAGCCGCCCGCTCCAGCCCCTCCGGCGTACTCACCACGCCGACCACCAGAGGGATCAGGCCTGGCTCCATGTCATAACCGAGAAAAAGCGTCATACCTTAACGCACATGGATCATGGGTTCAGTGGAAGGAGGGGTTGAGTCAACAATGTGCGGACCGCCATCAGCTACAGGTAAACCCGCATCACGCCATGCGACCGGCGCGCCGCTTGACGCCATCCGAGTGGCCAATCGTCCGGCTGACCTTGGCTTTGCTTACCCGGTCTTCCTTTCGGGCGCGGGCACCTTCCAACTTCAAGGTTGTCTCGTAATGACGGATATACATCTCGTTGTTGTAGCCTTCGCAATTGCGGCCTTTCCACTTGAGCACAGGGTGATGGAAAATGGCGCAGTGGGTTTTAAGGTTCAGGGCGCAGCCCTTGCAATCCTTGACCGGCTTCGTGCTGGGATTATTCATAACGAGGAGGTGTTTCCTTCTAACTGGAAATGAGCCTAGCAGAAGATCAGGGAAAAACCAAGCAAAGCTTTACCGAGCACCCTCTGGAATCAGCACCGTCAACGCCTCCGGATGCACCTCGACGACCACGGAGGCATCAGTGTGGACCAATTCACCATCCACCTGCATCGGAGCGGGACCCTGCCGCCGCACCGTCAACCTCCGAAACCGGCGGGTCATCACCCCGGGCAACCGGTTGATGGTACCGTCGAACAAACGCCCGATCCCGGCCATGGCCGCCGCCGCATCGGACTTGGCAATCACCACCAATTCGAGGATCCCATCGTTTTCATGGGCCGTTGGGGCAATCCGGGCCCCGCCGCCGTACTGGGTCAAGTTGGCGACGGTAAACACCAACGGATCCTCGATAACCTCTGCTGCTCCGCCATCCAGCTCAACGGTAAACGGTGATGGCCGGTAATCGAAAAACTCATAGGCAGCGGCAAACACATAAGGCAGGATTCCCCGCATCGGCATCCGCTCAAAAGTCCGCACCAGCGTGGCATCCGCCGCCATGCTGCACGTGATAAAAAAAGGCCTCTGGTTGGCGAATCCCACATCGATCTTCGCCCGCCGCGCCCCGACCAGCGCCGCCGCCGCCTTCTCCGGATTCAAGGGTATACCGAAATGCCGCGCAAACCCGTTCCCACTACCCGCCGGCAACACACCCAACGCCACCGATGAGCCGATCAGTTCACTGCCCACCGTATTGATCATGCCATCGCCGCCCGCCACCAACACCACATCCACCCCGTCCGCCACCGCTTGACGTGCCTTGCGATGACCGTCTGCAACATCCCGGCTGATCTGGTAGGAGATAACCGCATCCCGATCCCGCCAGGCCGCCTCCACCGCTTCAGCCAAGCCCGATAAGGACAAGCCGAAACCAGCGTTGGGATTCACCATGACCAGAATTCGCTCCATGGCGCGTAGGCTAACAAGATCCCCGACGGGCTTCAACCGCAGAGGCGGTGTGTCATTATTACTCATGTATACGCCTAACATATCCGGAACAGCGCCATATATGCACACCATGAAAAATTCGTATTTTACGCTATCCCATACCATGCAATGTTTTATGCATTAGCAAACTTTTTGGCATGCTGGCTGCTATTGTATCTGGTGAAGGTACAACAACCGATGAAAGGAGTAATCGTCATGATCAGACCAACATGGAATCGATGGGATTGGGGCTTTGACCCCTTCGCCGAGCTTCGCCAGCTCGAGCGGCACGTGAACCGGGTGTTCCGGGATGTTCATGGGCGCGGAACAGATTATCCGTCCATGAATTTCTGGAGCAACGACAACGAGGCATACCTGGAGATGGAAATGCCGGGCGTGGATCAGAACGATTTCGAGCTGACCGTCGCCGACGACATTGTAACCATCGCCGGAACCCGCAAGGACCCCTTCGCCGCCGAACAGGACACGGCGCACCGCCATGAACGAGCTTTCGGCTCGTTCAGCCGCACCGTGCAACTGCCCTACGCGGTGGAGCCCGACCAGGTAAACGCCCGCTACGAACACGGCGTGCTGCGGGTGAAACTCCCGCGCCGCGAATCAACCAAGAGCAAACGCATCGCCATCCAGGCGAACTAACCAGGAAAGGAATCCATCATGAACAACATCGCCACCCAAACCAATCAACAGCCCGCGCAGGTTGACCTCCCGGTCGTCCTGCCGGCGGTGAACCTGTACGAGCGCGAACACGAAGTGGTCATTGTGGCCGACATGCCCGGAGTCAGCGACAAGTCCGTGGACCTGACCGTCGAGCAGCAGACGCTGACGATCAGCGGCAAGGTCGAAGCGACCGAGCCGGCCGGCTACGAGCTGCGCTACCGCGAGTTTGCCCCGGTGGAATACCGCCGCGTGTTCTCACTCACCTCGGACCTTGACGCCGATTCAATCAAGGCCGTGATGAAAAACGGTGTTCTTACCGTGACACTGGCCAAATCGGAAAGAGCCCGGCCACGCAAGATCGCCGTCTCCACCGCAAGCTGAACCACCAACGGGAGAGCCGTCATGGTCAAAAACTTGATCCCATGGAGAAAAAAGAAACATGAGGTTGAGGTGTTGAAGCCGCACGACGATCCCACCGACCACCTCAACCGCAGCATGGCGGACCTGGTCCACGAACTGTTTCGTCCGTTCGACGAAGCCTGGTCGGGTAGCCTGCTCCATCCGGGTCGTACCGCATGGAGCCGACTCCCCTCGATCGACGTCGTCGAATCGGATGAGGCCGTAACCGTGACCGCCGACCTGCCCGGCCTCGAGGAGAAGGATGTGGACGTCATCCTTAACGACCACACCCTGACCCTCAAGGGGGAACGACGCGAGGAACGAACGACGAAAGACCGGAATGTGCACCGCATTGAGCGGACGTTCGGCTCGTTCTACCGGACTATTCCCCTGCCCGACGGGATCGACCGCGATCGCGTGGAGGCAACGTTCAAGCGGGGTGTACTCCGCGTCCGCCTCGCAAAACGCCCCGGCGCGCATCCGTCGATCCGCCGCATTCCCGTAAAAGCCGCATGAACCCAACCGCGGAGGAGCGCCACCGCTCCTCCGCTTGTTTATCGCTGTACGTCCGGAACCCATGCGGTCGTACGACCGCCCACCGCCGTGAAACGGATCGCCCTGCCCCGGCCATCCACCGCGCCACGGGTCTTTCCCCAGCGGTAGTGAAAGAGCCACGTGCGCGGGAAACGCGCATCGTCCGATCCGACCTTGACGGCTAATCCGATGACCTTCTTGAGAATGGCGCGCACCCGTGCCGTTTCGGATGCGGTCAACGTGTCCGCCCTTCGCCGCGGATCAATGCCCGCCTGGTACAACACCTCGTCGGCAATCCAGTTGCCCACCCCCGCACTGAACGATTGATCGAGCAGGACCGCCTTGATCGGTGCCTTGCGCCGGGCAAATTCCTCGCGGAATACCTTCCCCGGCGGTAACCCATGCAACGGATCAAAGCCGAGCTCGCTGATCGGCGGCTCCTCCCTCGGATTATCCCGCAAGCGAACCCGGCCTATACGACGCGGATCACGGTAACCGATGCGCGTGCCGTCCTCCAACTCCAGCTCGAGCTTGAGGAACTTCGGTCGTTCCGAGTCGTCGGCATACACGTGCGTCCAGCCAGTCATCCCGAAATGAAACACCAGCCACGGTCGCCCCTCAAACGCGAGCCAATAGTGTTTGCCCCATCGGTCCGAACCGGTGATCCGCCGCCCGGTGAGCGCGGCTACGAACCGATCCGCGGGGACGCCCTCGAACACGATGCGGTCCTCCGCCACCCACACCGTCCGCACCACCTTGCCCCGCGCGGCCCGGTCCACCGCGCGGCGCGCTGTTTCAACTTCAGGTAATTCTGGCATGGCGATAGGATACGCCGCCTCACTCCGCCTGCCAACCCGAACCCCCGCTTGCGCACCCCTGCCGGTTGGCGTAGGATAAGCGCACTGTGGAGATTGCCGCGTGAAAAAGATCCTCGCCCTCGTTGACGACATCTACGAAGACCTCGAACTGTGGTACCCCAAACTGCGCCTCGAAGAGGAAGGATGGACGGTTCCCGTAGCCGGTCCCGAAGCCAACCGCACCTACAAAGGCAAACACGGTTATCCCTGCCCGGCCACCATTGACATCGCCGATGTCGAGTCGGAGGAGTACGACGCCCTGCTTGTCCCCGGTGGTTTCGCGCCCGACAAACTCCGCCGCGACGCGAATGTGCTCCGCCTCGTCCGCGAATTCCACGAAGCCCGCAAACCGATCGCCTTCATTTGCCATGCCGGCTGGATCCTGATCTCCGCCGGCATTCTCAAGGGCCGCCGCGCCACCAGCACCATCGGCATCCGTGATGACATGGTGAACGCCGGTGCCATCTGGTTGAATGAACCACTGGTTGTCGATGACAACCTGATCAGCTCCCGCACCCCCGCCGACCTGGCCGTTTTCGCCAAGGCACTGGTGGATGCCGTGCGGGCACGCTCATGACCGACATCCTTCCAACCATTGGAAACCGCGCCGTTTTGCGTGTCCAATCCCTGGACTCCGTCGCCGCCATGGCATGAGCCAACCCACCCCATCCCACCGCCACTTCGATTTCCTGATCATCGGGTCCGGACTGGCCGGTCTCTATGCCGCCTTCTGTGCCGCCCGCCACGGCCGTGTCGCCCTGCTTTCGAAATCCTCCCTCCAGCAAAGCAGTTCCTACTGGGCGCAAGGCGGGATTGCTGCGGCGATCGATCAGGATGATTCCGCCTATTTCCACCTCGATGACACCATCACCGCCGGTCGCGGACTCTGCCGCAAGGCCGCCGTGGAAATCCTCGTCGGCGAAGGCGTGCAACGTGTCCGCGACCTGATCGCCATGGGCATGCAATTCGACGAAGGAAGCCGCGGCCTGCACCTCGGCCTTGAAGGCGGCCACAGCCACCGCCGCATCCTGCACGCCCAGGGCAACGCCACCGGCCGTGCCGTCGTGCAATTCCTGCTGGACCGCGTCCTGCACCACGACCGGATCGAAATCTTCGAACATACCACCGTCGCCGAACTCGTCATCCAGGAAAACCGCTGCGTCGGCTTGCTCGCCTTTGAGCGCGAACAGCTTGATCCCGTGTGCTTTTCCGCCCGCGCCACCATCCTCGCCACCGGCGGTGCCGCCGGCAACTTCCGCCGCACCACCAATCCGCCTACGTCCTCCGGCGACGGCATCGCCCTCGCCTACCAGGCCGGCGCGGAAGTCTGCGACATGGAATTCGTGCAATTCCATCCCACCGCCCTCTTCACCACATCCGGCGAAACCTTCCTGATCAGCGAAGCGCTGCGCGGTGAAGGCGGACGCCTCATCGATGCCCAGGGCCGCGCCTTCGTGAAGGATTACCATCCGCAAGGCGACCTCGCCCCGCGCGATGTCGTCTCCATCGCCATCTTCAAGGAGATGAAACGCCAAAACGTGGATCATGTGTACCTCTCGATGAAACACCTCGACCACGACGCCGTGCGCACCCGCTTCGCCAATGTCTACCAGGCCTGCCTGCCCCACGGCGTGGACATCGCCGTCGATCCGATCCCGGTTGCTCCCGCCGCCCATTACCAGATCGGCGGCGTGGTGACCGGACGCATGGCCGGCACCAGCATCTGGGGGCTCTTCGCCTGCGGTGAATCCGCCTGCACCGGCGTGCACGGCGCAAACCGCCTCGCCAGCAATTCCCTGCTCGAGTGCCTGGTCTTCGGCAAACGCGCCATCGATGGAGCCCTGACCATCACCGAGGATGTGCCACCACCCGAACGTTTGTTGAATGACCTGCCGCGCCGCGACCTGAAACCGGTCGATCCGCTGCTGCTGAAACGCCTGCGCGAACAGGTCTGCACCCTGATGACCGATCGGGTCGGCATCATCCGCACCCGGACAGGTTTGGAAAGTGCCCTCGCCGAATTGCGCGGACTGCGCGAGGAACACCGCGACCTGATGAACTGCTGGGGTGGCCGCGCCTTCCGCAAGATGCTGCGTGTCTGCGAGCTCACCACCCGCGGCGCCCTGATCCGCGAGGAATCGCGCGGCGCCCACATCCGCGAGGACTTCCCCGACGAAAATCAACGTTTCGAAGGCCATATCACCCTGAAACGCGGCACCGAACCGAGGATCGTGGCATGGAGCCCCTGAAGCCGTCCGATTACACCGACCTGATCCGCACCGCGCTGGCCGAAGATACTCCGGGTGGCGATGTCACCACCCAGCACCTATTCGAGGCAGACGCGAGAGGCTCCGCCACCCTGATCGCCAAAGCCCCCGGCATCATCGCCGGTCTCCCCGTTTTCACCGAGGTTTTTGCCACCCTCGATCCCGACTTCCTCGTCGAACCACACGTGTCCGACGGCACCCGCTTATCACCCGGCCAGCCCATCGCCCGCCTGACCGGCCTCATCCGAACCCTGCTTACCGGTGAGCGCGTCGCCTTGAACATCCTCCAACGCTGCTCCGGCATCGCCACCGCCGCCGCACACTATGTTGACGCCGTGCGCGGTCTGCCCGTCACCATCCTCGACACCCGCAAGACCGCGCCTGGACTGCGCGCCCTCGACAAGTATGCCGTGCGCACCGGAGGTGCCCGCAACCACCGCATGACCCTCAGCGACCTCGCCATGATCAAAGACAACCACCTGCGCCTCGCCGGTGGCATCACCGCCGCCGTCCACCGCCTGCGCACCCGTTGCCCCGGCCTCCGCATCGAAGTGGAAACGGAAACCCTCGCGGAAGTCCGCGAAGCCCTCGACGCCGGGGCCGACATCATCATGCTCGACAACATGCCGCTCGACCGGATGCGCGAAGCCGTCACCCTGATCGGCGGTCGTTGCCCCGTCGAAGCCTCCGGAAATGTCACCCTCGATACCGTGCGCGCCATCGCCGAAACCGGCGTCACCTTCATCTCCGTCGGCGCCCTGACCCACTCCGTCAAAGCCCTCGACATTTCCCTCAAAGTCGACCGTCCCGACTAGCCTGCGACACGCCAGACATCAAGATGGATTAAGGGTAGCGCTGCCTCCTCGTAAGCGGCATGGATCGTGCCTCATCGGCATCCGCGATCATCCGCGAAATCCGCGGTTTAATTGCTTGCAGCGTAGCTAGACCAGCATCCCCGCCACGCAGGCGGTCAGCAACGAGGCGATGGTCCCGGCGATCAGGGCCTTGACGCCGAGTTGCGCCAACGTCATCCGCTGACCCGGCGCCAGCGCACTGATACCGCCCAACTGGATCCCGATCGAGGCGATGTTGGCAAACCCGCACAGCGCATAGGTGGTGATCAGGATGCTCTTGGGCGACACCATCACCCCCGCGTCCTTGAGCTGCCCGAAGGTGACATACGCATAAAACTCGTTGAGGATCGTCTTCTCGCCGAGCAACTGCCCGACCGTCAGCAAATCCCCGGCGGGAACCCCGATGATCCACGCCACCGGTGCGAACAGCAAACCCAGCACCACCTGCAACGACAACGTTTCGTAACGTCCGTCGCTCCACACCGCAATCCGCTCGTTGAGCCCGGTGGACGTCCCGATCAGCTCACCCATCAGGTAGTTCACCAGCGCGATCATCGCCGTGAACACCAACAGCATGGCCGCAACATTGACCGCCAGCTTGACCCCCTGGGCCGTACCGGTGGCGATCGCGTCAAGCAGGTTCCCGCCCATCGCATGGCGCGGCACATCGAGGTTGCGGTCCACCTCCTCCGTCTCGGGCAGCATGATCTTCGCCGTCATCAATGCGGCCGGTGCCGAGATGATGGAGGCAATCAACAGGTGCGTTGCGAAATACTGCATCCGCTCCGGATCTCCCCCGCCCAGGATCCCGATGTACGCCACCAACACCGCCCCGGCAATCGTCGCCATGCCGCCCGCCATCAACGACAACATCTCCGACCGCGTCATCCGTTCCAGGTACGGCTTTACCACCAGCGGCGCTTCGGTCTGTCCCACAAAGATGTTCGCCGCCGCCGCCAGGCTCTCAGCGCCGGACAGCCGCATCGTGCGGTGCATGACCCAGGCGAAGGCATAAACCACCCATTGCAGGATGTTGAGGTAGTACAAGGCCGAGGTGAGTGCCGAGAAAAACACGATGGTCGGTAATACCTGGAAGGCGAAGATGAATCCCATCGTATCGGGATTCATCAACCCGCCGAACAGGAACTCCGCACCGGAACGCGAGAAGGCCATGAGTTCGATGAAGAACCCGGAGACATGCTCAAACCCCGCACGCACGGCAGGAACTTTGATGACCAGCCACGCAATGGCCACCTGGAGCAGGGATCCCGAAACCACCAACCGCCAGTGGATGCGTGACCGTTGTTCACTGAAAGCCCATGCGATCACGATCAAGGCGACCATCCCGAAGATACCGCGCGCCACATCCATCAGGCCCGGGTGCATCGCAGGAATCCTCAACCCAGCGCGTGTAGAACCGCGGGATTCAGCCGCTCAAGCAGTTCGGGCATGGATACCTCTTCCTGCTGGCCGCTCGCCATGTCCTTCAACTGGAACGTACCCTTCTCCTGCTCGGCCACCCCGTGCAGGATCACCCAGCGCGCCCCGGCCTTGCCCGCGGCTTTCATCTGCGCCTTCACGCTGCGCCGGTCGAGATCAATCCCGCACACGATGCCACGCAAGCGCAAGGTCTGTACCAACTGCAAATGCACATCCAACAGCGACGCGTCCGCGCTGACCATCCAGACCAGTGGAACCGCCGGCGGCACAAACGCACCCTGCTCCGCAGTAAGCGCCATAATGATGCGCTCAAGACCCATCGCGAAGCCGACCCCGTCGATCACCCGGTTGCCCATCGCGATGCCGTAACGGCCACCCGCGCCGATCGCGTCCTGTGCGCCCAATCCGTGATGCGCGATTTCCCACACCGTGTGCTGGTAATAGTCGAGCCCGCGCACCAGGGTCGGATCCACCTGCACGTCGAGCTCCAGGTGCCGGATCACCCGCAGGACATCGTCCAGGTAGGCGCGCGACGACTCGGCCATGAACGAAGTCATCGGCGGAAGCTCGGCCACCACCGCCTTGCATCCGGGATTCTTGCAGTCCAACACCCGCAGCACATTCGTGGTGAGGCGACGCTGGCAGTCCTCGCACAACCGGTCCGCAACCGCTTCAAGCCGCTGCCGCAATCCCGCCTGCACCGCCTGCCGGTCCTCCGCCGTGCCCCGCGTGTTGATGCGCACCCGGAACTGCTTCAGGCCCCACGCGCGCAGCAAATGCACCTGCATGGCAATGATCTCCGCATCGGCATGCGGATTCGGCGCACCGATCGCCTCGGCGCCAAACTGGTGAAACTGGCGTTTCCGTCCGGCCTGCGGTCGCTCGCGCCGGAACATCGGGCCGACGTAATACACTTTCGCCCCGTGGCCTTCCTGGCCGAGCCCGGCTATGTAGCGCGTGATCCCCGCCGTGCCCTCGGGACGCAAGACCAGCGGACGCCCGCCGGCATCCTCGAACTGGTACATCTCCTTCTGCACAATGTCCGTGGTATCGCCCAGCGAACGGTCAAACACCACCCGCTTTTCCACCACCGGAGTGCGGACCTCGGAAAATCCATACAGGGAAAGGACGCGGCGCGCGGTCTCCTCAAGACGCTGCCATAAAACAATTTCAGGGTATGCCACATCGGACATACCCTGAATGGGTTGGAACTCGTCAGAAGCCATGCGATCAGTCGTCGGACGACGGGGGAATCACCTCGCCCGGTGCCGCCGGACGGTCGGTGATCAGCTGCTTCATGATCTTGCCCGGCTTGAACTTCACGACCTTGCGCTCGGGAATCGTCACCACCTGCACCGGTTTGTTCGGGTTGCGGCCGATGCGCTGCTTGCGCGTGCGCACCTCGAAGACGCCGAAGTTGCGGAACTCAATGGTCTCGCCCTTCGTCAAGCCCTCGACAATATAATCCAGCGTCTTCTGGATGATCGTATAGACATCCTGCTGAATCAGGCCGGTCTCTTCAGAAATTCGAACTACTAGATCCCGCTTTGTCATGGTGCCTTCCCCCAGTTCCTTGTGCTGATCATTCGCCCTGCGCCGCGTGCCCGGTGGTTAACTTACCTGTTGGCAATACTATACGAATCAGGTTAACGGTCAAGACCCACACACTGAAAGTTTTGTTAAAAAAACGGCTACCAGCTACCGGACAATCCGGTGGATCACCCCGCACACGATGGAGGCGATACCGCTCACAAATGTTAGGATCCGGTTAAACATGTAGAAGCTCTCGTTGGGATAATCCGGGTATTTCCGGATAATATTGCTCACGAAGGTTTCCAACCCGATCGAGGCCCAGTACCCGGCCCAGCCGTCCCGGATCGCCCAGATCGTCAACAAGGCCAACCCGACCGACCAATACAGGTATTCCCGCGTTCCCTTGACGTCGTATGTTCTCGGCATGGTGCTCTCCTTAAACCGGCGGCGTGTCCAGCTGCCGGATCAGTTCCACAACCCGCGTGACGGCCTGGTCGACCGGCGCAAACGATACCTCACCGGTCTTCCGGACCTTGATCTCAACCTCGCCCTTGGCCAATGAACGCTCACCGACGCACACCCGGACCGGAATCCCGACCAGATCCACATCCTTGAACTTCACGCCCGGACGCTCGTCGCGATCATCGTACACCACATCCACCCCGGCCGCCGACAACCCTTCGACCAGCTTTTCGACCACCTCGACACTCGGGGCATGTCCCGCGTTGATCGCCATGACCGCCACCTGGTACGGCGCAATCGACACCGGCCAGATAATCCCCTGCGCATCGTGGCTCTGTTCGATCACCGACTGCAACGTGCGGGTGACCCCGATGCCGTAACAGCCCATGACCATCGTCTGCTTTTCACCCTGCGCATCCAGAAAGGTCGCGCCGAGCTTCTCGCTGTATTTCGTGCCAAGCTTGAACACATGTCCGACCTCGATGCCGCGCGCCTCCTTGAGCGTGCCACCGCACCGCGGGCACCCGTCACCACTCTTGGCATTGACCACATCCTCGTACCGCGCCTGCGGCACGTCGCGCGTCAGGCTGACCCCGCTCAAATGCACATCAGCCTGGTTGCCACCGGTGATCATCCCGTAGGCATCCTTGAGGCCGAGGTCGGCAATGACCGCCACGGTCAATCCGATCGGACCGGCAAACCCCACCGGGGCACCGGTGACCTGCCGGATCACCTCGGGCGTCGCCAACTCGGCCCCTGCCCCGATCAGCTTGCGCAACTTGATCTCGTTGACCTCGCGATCGCCCGGCACCAGCACCGCCGTGACCTGGTCGCCGTTCGCGTAGATCAACGTCTTGATGAACTGCGACGCCGGTGCCTTGAGCAACGAGGAAACCTCTTCGATGGTCCGCCGGTTCGGCGTGGCCACCGGAGTCGGCACCGCCGCCGCATCACCGAAGTGCAACACCCGCACCACCCGGCCCACCGCCTGTTCGAGGTTGGCCGCGTAGGAACAGGTGTCGCATTCAACCAACCCGTCCTCGCCGGCATCGGCCAGCACCATGAACTCGTGCGAGGACTTCCCGCCCATCGCCCCGGTGTCGGCCTCGACCACCTTCACCCGCAAGCCACAACGCTGGAAGATCCGCACGTAGGCCTCGTACATCGCCTTGTAGCTGACATCGGCCTCGTCCCAGCCAATGTCGAAACTGTAGGCGTCCTTCATGATGAATTCCTTCGCGCGCATCAGGCCGAACCGCGGACGGATTTCGTCCCGGAACTTGGTCTGGATCTGGT
>CALBHI010000161.1 GCA_937894535.1 uncultured Verrucomicrobiota bacterium | reverse complement strand
CCGGAGATGTTCACCCCGGAGTAGCGGTTGCTGACCGAGAAGGTCGCGGTCGGATCCGTGCCGATGCGATTACCGGCGAAGACGTTGTTAAACGAGCCCGTTCGGCTAATGTACACGCCATAGTACTGGTTGCCGGAAATGGTATTGGCTTCGTTGGTGTAAGTGCCGCCGATCTGGTTGCGCGCGGCCTGAAAGATGTTGATGCCGTAATTGTTGTTCGGGAACGGTTCGCCGGCCGGGCCGCAGCCAATGAGGTTGCCGATGATCCGGTTGCCTTGGGCATCCGGACCGCTGATGTAGATGCCGCTGCCGGCGCCGCCGATCACGTTGCGGGCGCTCAAGGTTGTGCCGCCGATCACATTGTTGGACGCATTGTTGATGTAGATACCGGTTTGTCCGCCGGCCAGCACGGTGTTGCCGGTGGTGATGCCGATCCTGTTGCCCTGGACGAAATTGCTGTAGCAGAGCGCGGAACCCGAGGCGCTGATGTAGACCTGGTAAAAGCTGGAAACGCCGAACCGGTTGCCTTGGCCGGCGGCGACACCGCCCACGATATTTGATGTGCCGTTCAGGATGTGCACGCCGATGTCGTTCGGCAGCGGCGTGAGGCCGTCGGCAGCCAAACCGATGTAATTGCCGCGAAGCTGGTTGTTGTAGGCGGTCGGGCTCACGAGCAGGAACCCTTCCAGCAACACCCCGGACCTGGTATTGCCGGCGATGACGTTCCGGTGCGTCGGATCCGTTCCACCGATGATGTTGCCGGCGCCACCCCAGGACCAGATGCCGATCTTGTTGGATACGGAAAGCATTCCGGTCACATCGGTGCCGATGTGGTTGCCGCGGATGGTGTTGCCGGAAGACATCCAGACGTACCCGCCGTTGGGGGCGAGCAGGATGCCGGCGCCGTTGGTGTGGCCGGAGATGACCTGGGGGTAATCCGGGTGGCCTTCGATGGTGATGCCGCTGGCGTAGTTCAGGCGGATGCCGTTTTCGCCGTTCGGGGCCGGGGTGATGCCGTCGGCCTCGACGCCGATGAAGTTGCCGCGGATGATCACGCTGCTGTTGGTGAAGATGGAAATGCCGTTGGTGTGGTTGTTGATGATGATGTTGCGGTTGGTCACGTGCGAACCGCCGATCACGCCGGCGGTGGAGATGATCCCCACGCCGTTGTCGTCGATGACGCAGCCGTTCACGACCGAGGCGCTGCCGATACCCTGGAAAAAGCCGGTCACGCGCACGCCGCGGATGTGGGCGGAGCCGTGTTGCGCGATCAGGCCGGTGGCGAACACACTGGTCGAAGGACCCTTCACCACGATCAGCGGCGTGTTAGAGTATCCCGGTTGCGAATCACCACGGATCGAGGTCGCATTGGTAATGTTGGGAAGCTGCGCCCCGGTAATGGTGATGACGTGCGGTCCCGCGCCCGGGATGTTGAAGGCTACCGTGTTCGGCGGCGCGCTGGACAGGGCACTGGTGATGGCCCAGCGCAGCGATCCCCCGCCGCTGTCGTTGGTGTTGATGACGGTGTAGGTGGCGGCCGATGCGGACGTTATGGCGGTAATCGCCAGCGTGAGGAACATCGGGAACAGGACGCGGAATGGTTTCATGGACTCTCCTTGCAAACGCGCGACCCGGCGGTTTTCATGTTAGGGGCCGGGGCGCGCATAAGGGAAACGCTTACCACGCCCTGCGCCGGGTTGGGTATTCGCCTTTCGGCGTAAGGGGGGCGCCCGGCAGGCCTGTGGCACGCACAAGTGGTTTATCTGCTTAGGGTTTCGATGGCCATCAAGCTGGCCGCGCCGCGTTTCTCGACGCCGAGTTTGGCGTAGATGTGTTCGAGGTGTTTTTTCACCGTGGTCTCGGCCACGTTGAGGATGGCGGCAACCTCGGCGTTGCTTTTTCCTTGGGCGACCCAGAGCAGGGTTTCCGCCTCCTTGGGGGAGAGGCCGAGCGCCTCGAGGGGCCGGTGGTCGGAGAAGTCGGGCAAGCGGCGCTGCATGGCAAACCGGGCCAGGCGGGCCCGGATGGCCTGGAGCAGGTCGTCAAAGGCCACGGGTTTGACCAGGTAGTCGTCGGCTCCGGTGACCATGCCTTGGCGGATGTCGTTCTTTTCACCACGCGCGGTGAGAAAGATGAACGGGATGGGGGCGATCGTGGGATCGGCGCGCAACGATGCCAGCACCTCAAACCCATCCATGCCGGGGAGTTGGATATCGCACACCACGATGCCGGGCCGGTGCCGGCGAATCAACTCCAGCCCGTCCGGACCGGTCATCGCCGCGTGCACCGTAAACCCCTCCAGTCGCAACAGCATGGCCAGGCTGGCCAGCATGTCCGGCTCGTCTTCGATGATCACCAGCGTCGTCATGGTGTTTCCGAAATCTCCGCGGGAAGGGTCACCCGGAAGGTGCTGCCTCGCCCGGTCGCGCTGGTCAGGTTCAAGGTTCCCCCCATCCGTTCGGCGCAGCGCCGCGCAATGGTCAGGCCGAGTCCGCTGCCCGGACGGGAGCCGACGTTGGAGGCCCGGAAGAACCCCTCGAACAGGTGGCGTTGGTCGCTCTCGCTGATGCCGATGCCCTGGTCTTCGACCTCCATGGTGACCGTGTTGCCGGCGCGGAACGGGCGGATGACCACCGGGGCCTCCGGCGGCGAATACTTGCAGGCATTCGACAGGAGGTTGCCGAGGATGTGCAGCAGCAGCGCTTCGTCGAGGTGCGTTTCGCGATGATCGTGTTCGGCGGGCACCTCGATGCGGATGCGGGCGAGGTCGGCCGGGGCGGGGCACAGGATCTTGAGGTGTTCGCCGATCCACGCCGGAAGGTCGATGCGGACGGACTTCAGGTGATAATGGCGGCCATCCAGGCGGCCGAGCAACAGGATGTGTTCCATCATACCGGCCATGCGTCGAACCGCATGCTGGATGGAGGCGAATTGTTTCTCCCGGTCGCCGGATTCCAGCCGTTCTCCGTGGCGTTGCAACAGGTCGGTCGCGGCCTGAATCACGCCCAGCGGGGTGCGGAACTCGTGGCTGACCATGCCGACGAAACTGGTTTTGAGCAGGTTCAGTTGGCGCTCGGCATCGAGGGCGGCGCGCAGATCCTGTTCCGACTTCTGAAGTTCCGCCGTCCGCTCGGCCACGCGCGCCTCGAGGATCTGGTTCAGGTTGCGCAGGGTTTCCTCGGCCTGCTTCAGTTCGGTGATGTCGTGGTGAACGACGACGACTTCGCGGAGGATGCCGTCCGGCGTGATCACCGGATAGAGCGTGCCGCCGATCCAGCGCATCTCGGAGGGATGGTTGCGCACCGGGAACTTCACCGGCGGGACGAAAACGATCTCCCCGGCGAAGGCGCGGCGGATGTGGTTCAAGGCGCCGGTCTGTTCCAGCACCGGATCCAGGAGCACGTTGAAGGCATAGGCTTCCGCATCCGAAAGACCGAATAAATTCGACCACGCGCGGTTGAAGCGGATCGTTTGACCTTCGGGCGAGAAGATCTGGATGCTCAACGGACTTTGCTCGAAGAGCAGCCTCCACCGCTCTTCGGTTGTTTTTTGATCCACGGGTTCCATGCGCTACCGGACAAGATTAGCCGGAATAGCGGGTGGCGACTACCGGAAACGAAGGCCGGGGAAAGCGGCGGTGTCCCCCTCAGGCCACCCCGAAGATCCAGCCTTCGTGGGGATCACCCGGCGTCCAGCTTTCCGGGCGTCGGGCGAGGGTGCGCAACGCGGCGGCCGAGAGCACGGCGTCGAATTCGTCTTCCGAGCGGTAGGCCGCGCGGTCGATGCCGGTGGTGCGGGCGTACAGGCGCGGGAAGATTTCCACGACGACGAGGTCTGCGCCGTCGATGGGGTCAAACGGCCACACCGCCACGCGCAGGTCGTCGCGCCGGGTGAGCCGGTGCAGCATCCGCATGCCGGCAAGGGAGCCGATCCCGACCGAGGCCGGACCAACCCCGTTGAATAGGCACGACGGGCGTGCCGGGCTGGCCCGTTCGGTGCGGCGCAGGCGGCGGTTGCTGAACCAGCGCCCGCGGTGTTCGTGCACGTTGAAAAGCGGGGCGAGGGGCGAGGGCGGCCGTGCGGCCGCGCCACCGTACAGGTCCGGCGCGTCACCGGCCAGCGTGTCGATCCACGCCCATACGGCTTTCGCATCGGGTGGCGAACCTTCAATGGCCGGGAAGTAAGCCTGCGCATCGTGGAACGGATAGGCGAACCCGAAATCGAAGCCGGCGAGCACCGGTCCCTGGCCGTGCGCGCGGGCGCAGACGTAGTCCATCACGCCAGCCCGTGTCCACGAAGGAGAACGGCGGACCAATTTCGGCGTGGCGCGCCCACGCCGACACGACGCGACCTGCAGGCCGGGCAGGCGCGCACTTTTCGCGCCCGACCAGTCCACGGCGATGAATTCCTGAAAATCCGGCGGCATGGGGTACACTACGCCATGCGCGGCGTGAAGAAACAACACCTCCCGGAAAAAACCTGCGTGGCCTGCGGCCGCCCGTTTGCTTGGCGAAAAAAATGGGAACGGGTCTGGGACGAGGTCCGGTATTGCAGCGATGGCTGCCGACGGAAAAAGGTCGGCAAGGCGAACGCCGGGGTTTAGTGTGATCGCAGCACGGAGGGTAAACCATGAGTTGGAATCCTGCATTGGCGCCGGAATGTCCGGATGCAAGTTCGATCGATGCGATCGAAACGGTGATCATCCCGCGGTCGCGCGACCTCGGCGGGTTTGCGGTGCGGCGGGCCTTGCCCGCGCCAGCCCGGCAGATGGTCGGTCCGTTTATCTTCTTCGACCAGATGGGCCCGGCCGAGTTTCTCACCAACCAGGGCATTGACGTGCGGCCGCATCCGCACATCGGCCTCGCCACCGTGACCTACCTCTACCGCGGCGAATTCCAGCACCGCGATTCGCTGGGCACCAACCAGATGATCTATCCCGGTGAGGTGAACTGGATGACCGCCGGGCGCGGAGTCACCCATTCCGAGCGGACCAGCGCGGCAACGCGGGCGCATCCGCACGGGCTGTACGGCATCCAGACCTGGGTCGCGTTGCCGGAAAACGCCGAGGAGGTGGCGCCGGATTTCGAGCACCGCGGAAAAGAGGAGCTGCCGTTCCTCGATGCGGAGGGCAAGCAGGTGCGGCTGATCGTCGGTTCGGCGTACGGGCAGACCGCGCCGGTGAAGACCTTCTCGCGGATGTTCTACCTCGATGCCGTGCTGGCGCCCGGCGCGGTGTTGCCGATGCCGGACGACCACGAGGACCGCGGGGTGTACGTGGTCGAGGGATCGATCCGGGTGGCCGGGCAGGATTTCGAGCGGCATCGCATGATGGTCTTCCGTCCGGGCGACAAGGTCGCGGTGCAGGCGGGGCCAGCCGGGGCACGGTTGATGGTGCTCGGCGGCGACACGCTGAACGGACCACGTTACATCTGGTGGAACTTCGTCGCGTCGTCGAAGGAGAAGATCGACGAGGCCCGGGAGGCGTGGCGGCGCGGCGACTGGCAACACGGAAAATTCACGCTGCCGCCCGGCGACGACGCCGAGGTCGCCCGCGCTCCGGAGGGATAGGGCAAGCGATCAGCCGCCGAGTTTTTCGCGGAACACCGGCGGCATGCTGGTGAGGCGGCGGGTGGTGTAGTCGAAGAACACCATGCCCGACTGGGCGCGGGCGACTTCCGCGCCGGTGGCGGCGTGGGTGGCGAGGTAGATCAGGGTGAAGCCGAGGTTCGACCACTCGACCGGGGCAAGCTGCACGCGCAACACGTCCCCGAACACCGCCTCGGCTTTGAACCGAACCGCGATGTCGATCATGATCAACCCGGTTTTCTCGATGTTCAACTCCGTCCACCCATGCTGGTGGATCCACCGCATGCGCGCCTCGTGCAGGATCGACAGGAACGAATCGTTGCCCAGGTGGTTGCCGTAATTGATGTCGGTAATCCGTACCGGGATGTCGATGCTGAAAGTCCAGGCGACCGCACCGTCTTCAGCCCGGTGTCGCGCGAACCGGGTCCGCACGGCGCCCTGCACGACAGCCTCGTGCGCGCGAAGCAGCAGATCTCCACTGCTGCCGACCTGCAGGCGCGCCTCGGAAACCTGCTGCTGCTCGGACGACCAGACCTGTGCGCCGTCGCCGACTTGCAGCGCGATGACGTCCGCATGCTCCTCATACGAGAAAGCAAAATAGATCCGCGAGTCACGCGTGACCACGTCGCATGACCACGGCGGGCTGGAGCCCAGCGGCACGGACCAGATCAACTCGCCGCTGCTGCGACGGCGTGCCTCCACCTCGAACGCATGCCCGGCTGCACCGTTCACCCGCCACGCACTCACCACAAGCTCGCCATTCGCAACCGGCGGGCAAAAC
>CALBHI010000160.1 GCA_937894535.1 uncultured Verrucomicrobiota bacterium | reverse complement strand
CGAGCTCAAAGCGGATCTTCAGCAATACCCCCTTCTCCAGGATGCCCGGCTTCACATCCACGTGGCCAATCGCCCCGAGGTAAATCGCATCGAATTTCTTCAACTCCTCCAGAACGGAATCCGGCAAGGTCTCGCCGGTGCGCAGGTAGCGCTCACCGCCGAGGTCGTAGTGCTGGTAATTCAGCTTGAATCCGCCGCCGCGCGCGGCCGCATCCAGCACCTTGATCCCCTCGCCAATCACTTCCGGCCCGGTGCCGTCACCGGCAATCACTGCGATATTGTACGACGTCGACATAATCCTGTTCCTTTACCTTTGCCGCATCCTGCGGGAAAAGTCGCGGAGTATACGGCGCAACCCGTTCCGGGGCAAGCGCGGATGCGCGACCCCATCCCGCCCGGCACCCCGCCCTCCCGACATCCTGTTCACCCCCTTTACCTGAGGCCGTCACCCGCTTCAACGATCCCACAATCCGTTGAACTACAACCAGTAAGAAAATCACAACCCGAAACCCCCGTAAATCCTTTTACAAAATAGCACGAAACGTTTTACCGGATTGAGGCTTGTGTGTATGTAGTGTTAGGAACGTTCAAGAATCAGTCCGTTGGAAAGGCGAGCTTATGATTGGGGAAAATCGCAAGGCTCTTCTGTTGGCAGGAGCGCTCATGGTGTGTGGTGGCATGGAATCGGCGCGGTCCGAGGTCGTGCTCCAGTTCTTTAACAACACCTGGAATGAAATCGCCGAAAAAATGCCGGAGATCGCCGAGGTCGGCTACAGCGCGTTATGGCTTCCGCCACCCCAGAAGGCGAGCAGTGACCTTTCCGTCGGGTATGACCTTTGGGATCCGTTTGACCTCGGTGGCAATCCGCAGCGCACCGGCGGCCGCACCCGTTATGGAACCGAAACCGACCTGATCCGCCTGATCGAGACCGCCCACCGCTTCGGCATCCGCGTTTATTTTGACAACATCATGAACCACCGGGCGTTTGATGTTCCCGGCTTTAACGAAAACACCCCGGTGGATATCTACCCCGGCATGCTGCCCGAAGACTTCCACCTGCGCGTGACCGAAGACGGATTTTACCGGCCGTGGGGCAATACCGCGAACTGGGAGGACACCTGGCTGGTGCAGAACCAGAATCTATCCGGCCTGCTCGACATCGCACACGAAACCCCGAACAGCAACTTCGGGCCGACCCTCGGCAGCACCCACCCCAAGATCCAGTTCGTGCGCCACCCGAACAACCCTGAATACTACGACTACCATCCGTCCCTCGGTCTGGTCGGTTTCGGCAGCACGAGCATCACCGTGCAGGTTATCGCCGACAATCCGGGTTTCTACCGCGAAGATGTCGGCAGCTACCTGATGCGCTCCATCCGCTGGTTGGTTGACCGCACCAAACTGGACGGCCTCCGCCTCGATGCCGTGAAACACGTTCCCGCCTACTTCTTCGGCGAACAATGGGCGGGTGATAAGGACTTCAGCGATGCCGGCTATAACGGACAGGCACAGGTCCAGTACAACCGCACCCGCGGATTCTCCGATCCCAACCACCGCGATACGCTGTTCGATCTCGAACAACCGCGCGACGACCTGATGATTTTCGGCGAGCACATGGGCCAGCCCCCGCCGTACGACGAGTACTGGGCCTCCGGCATGCGCCTCCTCGATGCGCGCAACCACTCGACCCTGAACGACCGCCTCGGCCGCCCTGGCGCTAGCCTGAACGGCTTGCAGAACCCGGATTACATCGACTGGTTCCAGATGGGCCGGGCGCTCGGTGTCCTCTACGCCAAGAGCCATGACGACGACGTCGCCTACCGCGCGGAACTGCACTACGCCCTGAACCTGACCCGCGCCGGCCTGCCCGTCATCTACACCGACGGCAACCGCCAGGCCGAAACCCTCGGGCAGAGCGGCGGTGCCTTCCCCCGCCACGCTAACACCGCCTACCTCGGCCAGTTCGGCGACAACCGCATTCCCAACCTCGTCTACGTCCACGAACAATTCGCCCGCGGCGACCAGATCCCGCGCTGGGGCGATGCCGATGTGGTCGCCTTCGAACGCCGCGACAAACGCGACAACCCGGCCATGTCCGATGCCGGCGGCACCACCGGCATGCTGATCGTGAACGACAACTATGCCGCCGGGGAATACCGCGAAATCACCACGTCCTTCCCGAACGGATCGCACCTCTGGCAGTACTCGACCGGGGGCGGCAATTTCTACCACGTTGTCGCCGACAACAAGATCAAGGTGACCACCCCGCCCGGCGGCTATTTCTTCTTCTCCTGGCGCAGCCCCGAGGAATCGGAACTCTGGAAATTCGCCGGCGGCAAACCCATCACCATCTATGAAAACGGCCGGGAATCCGGCTGGGTCTCCTACACCCGCAAGGATGGTCCCGATGGCGACCCGGCCTTCAACCCCTACGGCGTGTTCGACACCAACAGTACCGATTACGCCTACACCTGGTTCGTTCCCCGGGTGAGTTCCGCGACCAACCTCGACTTCATCGCCCGCGTCGATGGCTCGGCCTTCAACGTGATGATGAAGCTCAACGGCGGCATCAACCTGAACAACACCAACCACGCCCTCGGTGACCCGCGTGACAATCCCCCCGCCCTCTCCACCGACGTGTACCTCGGCTACGAGCAGGTTGGCTTCATGGGCCGCTTCGGTCCGGAGAAATTCGCCGCCGTCGATTCCGCCCGCAACAAGATCGGCTCCGCAGGCGCGGAGACCTACCAACTAACGGTGGGCTCGACCAACTTCACCATCTTCAACGCCTCCGCCTCGAACGATTTCAGCAGCACCTACACCGCGGCCTTCGTGTACCACAACCCGACCGCGCAGACCGATGCCAACCCGAGCAGCAACACCTTGTCGCAATTCTGGCCGCCTCCGCAGGACGCCGCCGACAGCCCGCTTTACCTGTGGGTGAAATCAGGCGGCCAAGGCACCGCCAACCGGATGTTCATCTACTACACCACCGACGGCATGTCCTGGCCCGACGGCGCAGCCGGACGCGGCGTCGGTAACACCAAGGTCGTGGAAGTGTTCTGGCAGTTCAACTCCGCCGACGGAAACGACTGGTGGGGCGAAAGCGTCATCCCGCCCCAACCCGCCGGCACGGTCATCCGCTACAAGATCGGCGCCACGCGCATGCAGGGCTTCGCCGGTGCCCCGTGGGATACGCCCTTCCCGAACTCGTTTGACGACATCAACCGCAAGACCAAGATGCTCGGCGTCTGGGGCGTGAGCAACTTCAACGCGGCCACCACGGTGTACCGCCCCCACAACGATTACGGCACCTACCGCACCGGCCTGGTTGAAGGCTTCAATGTTCTCCGCGCCCGCGCCTTCCTGCAACGCGACGGCGCCCAGGTCGGCAACGGCCAGCGCACCCCGATCTACAACACCTTCACCCAGCCCTTCTACTACGATGCGCTGCCGCCGACCGGTGAAGTCAAGTTCCCGATCGCCGGCCAAACCATCTACGACAACCGCTACGAGTTCGTGGTCCGCACCGATCCGACCGTGACCAAGGTGTACGTCAACATCCAGGACAGCGCCACGATCAACGACGACGGCCGCACCGGCCAACGCCAGGGCAACGGCACCAACGCCCTCGGCCAGGTCTCCTGGGTCGAAGCCACCCGGGTCAGCCCTAGCCTGAGCATCATCAGCCCCTACGAAGCCGAATGGCGCTTTACCTTCAACAACATCCCCTCCTCCGGCAACGCCATGGTATTCGTGAAGCTGGCCGAACTGAGCTCGTCCACCAACCCGCTGGTGTCCGACCAGGACGGCCGCTTCACCACCCTCACCCGCCAGGTCAACACCCTCGGCCCGAACTACAACATGTTTGTCGCCTGGCCGCAGAACGACGGCGATACCGTCGGCGTACCCTATGACATGAAGGTGCATTTCAGCGACTCCCTCTGGGGCGGCGCCAACACCGACGAACTTGTCCGCAACCGGTTCCTCGTGACCATCAACGGCATCGCCCAGTCGCGCACCAACTACACGCTGAACTGGATGGGCGGCGGCAACGGCAACCACGAACTGGTGATGCGCCTGCCCGACCTGTGGAACGGCGACCCGAATTACCTGCATGACATCCAGATCACCCACACCAATGCGGGGGGTGGCGGCGTGACCCTGTTCGCCAGCCGGCGCGTCAAGGCCGCGAAGTCATCCACCGGCCCGGTGGTGGAAATCGTGAACCCGCCACAATTCGACCTCGACGCCGCGCCGTACAAGATCGTGCTGGCCGACGTCGCCTCCCCGACCCCCGAACAGCGCCAGTTCACCGTGCTGGTCCAGACCGATCTATCCGCGAAAAACGTCTGGCTGACCTTCCCGGGCAGCACCGCCAGTGCCGCCGCCGTGGCCTCCACCACCAATGCCCTGACCGGCACCCTGCAGGTATGGAACGGCAGCAATGCCGTGCGCGGCACCGGCACCAAATTCGACGAGGAAGTGTCGGCCGGCAGCGCGCTCCGCATCGGCACCAACATCGTGTTCGTCACCCAGGTCACCACCGCGAGCAACCTTGTCCTGGCCGATCCCTACAGCGGCACCAGCGCCAGCAACCTGACCGCCAGCCTGATCACCGGCAACCCGCTGCGCCAAGGCAATAAACTGCAGTGGCGCTTCATCTGGTCGAACCTGACTGCCGGGGCCTACACCATCGTCGCCCAGGTGGACACCAACAACAACCTCGGCACCGTCGAGGCCAACGCGGAACGCACCACCACGGTGATCCTGCGCCAGATCGTCCCGATGAACCTGACCGACAACGATGACGACGACGACGGCCTGAGCGATGTGGATGAAACCACCGCCGTGCCCCTCCCCTCGACCAACCCGGAATCGTGGAGCAACGGCGATGTGCACAAGCACTACTTCAGCGGCCGCACCGATCCCTTGAGCCCCGACTCGGACGGCGACGGCCTGCACGACGCCCTCGAACTCGGCCTCGGCGGCCCGATCGCCTCCGACACCGACCTGAATGCCGACACCAACGGCGACGGCTGGAAAAACTTCATGGCCGACGTGGATGCCCCCGTCTTCAACACCACCGACAACTGGGCCCATCCCCGCTACGACCTCAACCGCGGCCGCACCGACCTGATCCAGGGCTCGATGACCGACCCGAACAACCCGGACACC
>CALBHI010000159.1 GCA_937894535.1 uncultured Verrucomicrobiota bacterium | reverse complement strand
GCCACGGACCCGGCGGTGAGCGCCGCGTTCCCACGGCAAACCGGCACGGAACGGGCGCATACAACCAATTCCACTCCCGGGATGATGGGAGGAACCGTGCGTGTGGTACACATCCGTATCGTTGAAAAGTGCCCTAATTCGGCCTTTTTAGGTCTTTTAGGGCTGTTTCAGAAAAACAAAAAACGGCTGCGCTTTTAGTCGCAAGCCGTTCTTTCGATGATCGTTAAAGTGGAGCCAGCAATCGGACTTGAACCGATGACCGCCTGATTACAAATCAGATAACCCGTATTGCTATTATTGGCGATTATTGTTGACGTATCGCATATGTATCGCTACAAACGGCACTAAATCAACCCGTATGGTGCCGAATGAAAGCAAGGGAATCGAAGACAGATAAGCGCGGGCGCAAACATGCATGGCCGAAAATCGGACCGCGTGGCAAGGCGTGGCGCGTGGATTGCGGCAAGGTGTTCGGTCGTCGCTTTTTCAAGCAGTTCCCGACGCTCCCCGAGGCCGAGGCGTTCGCCGCGCAAATGCGGACCGCCCGCGAGGAACAGAAGCGTATCCGGCGCATCGAGCACGGCAACCGGGCCGTGAGCCTGTTCAAGCTGACCGACACGCAACGCGCCGATGTGTTGAAGGCCTACGACCTTCTCGGCGGCTCTGGACGGCTCCTAGAGGCCGTGGAGTTCTTTTTGAAGCACAACCCGCACGCCGCGGGGGGCGTCCCCCTTCGGACCGTCCTTGATGACTACGTGCAGTCCAAGGACCGCGCCAATCGCCGCGAGCGGACCATTCAGGACATCGAGCACAAACTCGGCCGGTTCGTCGCCTCCGGTCCGGCCCGGCCGGTTCACAGCGTGACGACCGATGAAATCGACCGCTGGCTCACCAAGCAGGGATACCGGGGCGCATCGTGGAACGCCTACCGCCGCGCCTTCGTCGGCCTGTTCAACTACGCCATGACGCGGGGGCAGATTGCCACCAACCCGGCCCACCGGCTCCCCATCGTGAAGCTCGACGCCCCGGTCCCGGAGATCCACACGCCCGACCAGGTGCGGGGGATCCTAAACACCGCCAAGGCCCTACACCCCGACATGGTGCCGTACTTCGCTATCGGGTACTTCGCCGGCCTACGCCCCGCCCGCGAGCTCGGCTTGCTCGATTGGAAGGATGTGGACCTGAAAGAACGCCTGATCCGGGTATCGGCCCATTCCTCGAAGACCCGCGAACAGCGGTTTGTGAAAATCTCCGACAACCTGCTCGACTGGCTGACCCCACACCACGCCGGGGAGGGCCGGATACTGGCCAGCCGCCGCTACTTCCGGGAAATCCTCGGGAAGGCAAAGGTCGAATGGCCCCGCGATGTGATGCGCCACACGTTCGCCAGCTACCACCTGGCCCACCACGAGGACGCCGCCAAGACCGCCCACGAAATGGGGCACACGGACGGCGGCAAGATGCTGTTCACCCACTACCGCAACCTGGTGAAGCCGAGCGAGGCCGGGGCGTTCTGGAAGATCAGCCCGGAGGCCGCGCAGGTGATCCGCATGCCCCGTGCGGTGTCGGCATGAGAGTTTCCCGCCGTGTGGCGGGGATTGAAGCGGGGACCGGCTCCGATGCAACCGGGACCGGTCCCCTTGACGGCATAACCCACAGGAGAAACGCCGCCATGACAAAGAAAGTAGAAGGCCAGCACCAAACCCGCAAGGCGCGAACTGCAACCACCGAGGCCACGCCCGCGCCCGCGGTCCTCGACCTGGGCACCCTCGACCTCACCACGCGCCGTGTGGTCAATTACGTGGTCCACCGGATGCCCGATGCCGTGAAACGGCAATTCCTCATGGCCGCAAACATCGAGGCCATTCTCGACCTTGCGCCGGGAGGCGAGACCAAACCAGCCGGGTACGCCTGCATGAACTGGGAGGGCCGCGCCGACCACAACATCATCGACATCCTTTCCGGCTACGATTGCAACCGGTTCGAGCAACCCGCGCCGTGGCAGGAACGGGCGATCCGCACAATTCTGGAAGCGGGACCAATCACGTAGGCCAGCACCACACGCCCCGCGCCGGACCCGGAACACAACGCCGCTTCCGGCATCCGGCACGAAGGGCGAAGCGCATAGCGGACCGCCGCCGTGTGTGATCCACTGCAGGACACGCGGCCACGCACGGCGCACGCTCGACAAAGCCGACACCAACAGCCCCGGCATGGACGGCATGACAGCAACGGCCACGACCACACCACCACCGGCGAGGGGCGAACGACATCGACCGAGACACGACCGGCCACGGACCACCCCCGCCCCCACCCCACCCCCGCCGCGCAAGATTCTCCATCGTATAGCCTCACCTACATGTTGAACCACTTTTCGCGGTGTATAACGACAGCCCGCACGGTTCATCCGGCACATCGTTTCGGCTTAACTGATGCAGGCGCATGATTCAACATGTACAACATGAAGAATCGACCAGGCATACCGATGGAACCGTGCCCGCGGCCATCACGCCACATCAACAAAATCAACACCTGGTTGAATGACATGCGGTATCAGCCGCAGGAGGTATCAGATGGGAATTGAAACCGCACTTGCCGCCGCCGCGATCGGTGGCACCGCCGCCAGCCTGAAAGGCCAGTACGACGCCCGGAAGGACGCCAAGAGCCAGAACAAGAAGAACCGCAAGGACGCGATCCTTTCGGAGATCATGTCGATTGTGTCCGGGCAAGGTCCGCAGGGAATCAGCCCGCAGTACTCAACGCCGCCCCCGGTGGACTACGGCGGGGCATTGAGCAATCTGGCCATGATGGGTTACGGGATGCACCGGGATCGGATCGGCGACAAGCAGGCGGCCGATAGCATGGCCCTTCGGCAGAAAGTGGCCGATGCAAGCATCGCCGCGGACGCTGCGCGAACAGCAAACACCAACCTTCAGACGGCGCAAAGCATGGGCATGTTTCGCCCGATGGGTTCAACGTCCATTCTGGAAAGCGTGCCGAGCGCGCCCAGCGCGGCCACGGTCGGTGAGATTCTGACCATGGACCCCCTACACATGACGCCCGAGCAATTTGAGATGCGAGCCAAGCTGGAGTTGGACGATGCCGGTGTGCTCTACAATGCGGAGAAGGCCCGCGCTGCTGCGACCCCACCCCCACCCCCGGCCCCAGAACCCACCCAGAAAGGGTGGCTCGAATCATTCTTCGCCTCTCCATCACAATCGCCGCAATTGGATGCGCCGGTGGTCTCGAACGTGTACGACATCTGGCCGTCTGAGCGGTACGGTGCGGTGCCCGAACACATGCCGATTCAAACGAACATGCCGGCCGGTTGGACTGTGACGATGCCCGCGGCGTCCGCCTCCTCGGTCGGATCGTCGCCGATGGACATTCTCGAAACCATTCGACGGCGGCGCGAGACTTCACAGTCCTACGTGAATCAATACCTCATGCCGCGTGACCTGATCCCTTACCCGTGACCGACTACTTCCTCGACGGCAACCTCATTCATGTGAGGGATAGCGATGCCGGGGAGTTTCTCCGCGAGGCGCGACGGCGAGGCCATCAGACAGAACGGGCCGTTCATATCGCCCTTTCGGGCAGGGATCACGCTTCCGTCATAATTCCGGCCAGCGAGTTCTACAGATTCCGAACCATGGCGAATACCGACGGGATCACCATTGCCGTCCTGTGGAAACACCAGGCACCGCGGCGCACCCTCGATGTGTTGATGGATCATGCAGCCGAATCGATCCTCGGAGTGCTCGACCTGGTTACCGGTGTGGTTCTGGTTCTTGGGTGGACCGGCATCATTCAGAACCCGCGCCAGTCCGCGACACTCACCCGCTACAGCCGGACCATTACCCGCCTTGAAGCCTTGAAGTCCCCCGAGGCGCAACACCCCCGGAACAGGCTGGAAGTAGTATCGTTGAAGCTGGCGCGGGCCGTCCTTCCGATCACGACCGCCGCCCTTGCCGCCCTCCTGTGTGTGATCCTGACCCGGTAGGATTCTTGCCTCCGGGCTTGTCATCCAGAACGCGCACCGGGTAGGCTAACGGCATGGATGAGCGCACGCCCGAAGAACGACGAGAGTCGATGGAAAAGCTTATGCGGGCTCAAGCCGAAGTCGCACGCATCAGTAAACACCTTGTCACGGAAGGATTCCACCCCCGCGATGCACAAAGCAAAGCGGTGAGTATCTACGTGCGGCGGCAGAATGCCCAAGACCAGGGGAAGAAGCAGCCCCCGCCCGACCGACCGTGACCGTGCGCGA